>NZ_CP147251.1:2702500-3002500 GCF_017426705.2 Enterococcus sp. DIV2402
AAAAAGGTTACCTCACCGACTTCGGGTGTTACAAACTCTCGTGGTGTGACGGGCGGTGTGTACAAGGCCCGGGAACGTATTCACCGCGGCGTGCTGATCCGCGATTACTAGCGATTCCGGCTTCATGTAGGCGAGTTGCAGCCTACAATCCGAACTGAGAGAAGTTTTAAGAGATTAGCTTAGCCTCGCGACTTCGCAACTCGTTGTACTTCCCATTGTAGCACGTGTGTAGCCCAGGTCATAAGGGGCATGATGATTTGACGTCATCCCCACCTTCCTCCGGTTTGTCACCGGCAGTCTCGCTAGAGTGCCCAACTAAATGATGGCAACTAACAATAAGGGTTGCGCTCGTTGCGGGACTTAACCCAACATCTCACGACACGAGCTGACGACAACCATGCACCACCTGTCACTTTGTCCCCGAAGGGAAAGCTCTATCTCTAGAGTGGTCAAAGGATGTCAAGACCTGGTAAGGTTCTTCGCGTTGCTTCGAATTAAACCACATGCTCCACCGCTTGTGCGGGCCCCCGTCAATTCCTTTGAGTTTCAACCTTGCGGTCGTACTCCCCAGGCGGAGTGCTTAATGCGTTTGCTGCAGCACTGAAGGGCGGAAACCCTCCAACACTTAGCACTCATCGTTTACGGCGTGGACTACCAGGGTATCTAATCCTGTTCGCTCCCCACGCTTTCGAGCCTCAGCGTCAGTTACAGACCAGAGAGCCGCCTTCGCCACTGGTGTTCCTCCATATATCTACGCATTTCACCGCTACACATGGAATTCCACTCTCCTCTTCTGCACTCAAGTCTCCCAGTTTCCAATGACCCTCCCCGGTTAAGCCGGGGGCTTTCACATCAGACTTAAGAAACCGCCTGCGCTCGCTTTACGCCCAATAAATCCGGACAACGCTTGCCACCTACGTATTACCGCGGCTGCTGGCACGTAGTTAGCCGTGGCTTTCTGGTTAGATACCGTCAAGGGATGAACATTCTCTTCTCATCCTTGTTCTTCTCTAACAACAGAGTTTTACGATCCGAAAACCTTCTTCACTCACGCGGCGTTGCTCGGTCAGACTTTCGTCCATTGCCGAAGATTCCCTACTGCTGCCTCCCGTAGGAGTCTGGGCCGTGTCTCAGTCCCAGTGTGGCCGATCACCCTCTCAGGTCGGCTATGCATCGTTGCCTTGGTGAGCCGTTACCTCACCAACTAGCTAATGCACCGCGGGTCCATCCATCAGTGACGCAAAAGCGCCTTTCAGCTTTCTCTCATGCGAGAAAAAGCATTATGCGGTATTAGCACCTGTTTCCAAGTGTTATCCCCCTCTGATGGGCAGGTTACCCACGTGTTACTCACCCGTTCGCCACTCTTCTTTTCCAGTGAACCGAAGTTCGGCGGAAAAGAAGCGTTCGACTTGCATGTATTAGGCACGCCGCCAGCGTTCGTCCTGAGCCAGGATCAAACTCTCATAAAAAGTTGAAACAATCTTTCGATTGTTAAGCTCATAAATAACGTTTGCTAGCATTACTGCTTGCTTGTTTTGTGTTACTTCTATCTAATAGAAGTGTCCTACACAATTGGTTCGTTTGCTTGCTTTGTTCAGTTTTCAAAGGTCTACTTTTGCTGTTCTAGCAACTCTTATATCTTATCAGCTAGACAACTTAATGTCAATACTTTTTTAAAATATTTTTTGAAGAATTTTCCAAACAATTTCTTTCAGCTACTTTTAACAACTTACAAATCATAACATTCAATCATGTTATTTGTCAACAAGTTTTTTAACTTTTTTCGTTGATAATTCAACGTTTTTAGCCATTTTTTCTTGGCGACTTTGTTATAATATCATTTGTTGTTTGTTTCGTCAACAACTTTTTTCAAAATTATTTTTTGAACTTGTCGTTGAGGACATTTACTAATATAGCAAGTCTGAAACCAAAAAGCAACTAGAATATATAAATATTTTACAAAAAAAAATTAGAAGCGAATTTTATAAAAAAACTTCGCTTCTAACGTTCGTAAAAACATCTCTTTTTTCACAAAAATCACGTGTTATAAAATTAACTTTCGGATAATTTCACCAGTAATTATTAGGAATCGGATGTACTTTTAGCAATTGGAATATAAATTCTAAAAATAGTGCCTTGTCCTAGACTGCTTTCAGGAATAATTTTGCCTTTATAGCTCTCCAAAAGTTGTTTTGCAATCGAAAGTCCTAACCCATTCCCACCTTTTGTTCGTGCCCGTGCTTTATCTACTCGGTAAAACCGATTAAAAATTTTTGGTATGTCTTCTTCAGAAATGCCCTCTCCAAAATCTTGAATCACAATTTCAAAATCTTTGGTATTGCTCGAAATAGACACATGAACTTCATTTCTGTTTGTTGAATATTTGACCGCATTATCCATAATGATAATTAAAATCTGCTCAAAATGATTACGATAGATTTTCAATGTCTTTTCTGTCGCTAAATCATCATCTAATGTAAAAACAAATTCTGGGTATAACATCTTAAAATTATTGAAAACTTGATAAACCACTTCTTTTGCTTGAGTGGTCTCGTTGCCATAATAGACATCCACTTGTTCTGCTCGCGATAAGTCTAACATTTCCTGAACAAGAGTTTTCATTCGACTAATTTCCTGCATACTCGCGGCTAAAGATTCTTCTAATATTTCTGGATCATTTTTTCCCCAGCGATTTAACATATTCAAATGTCCTTCAATGACTGCCACGGGCGTTCTTAATTCATGAGAGACATCCTCAACAAATTGCTCTTGCTGTTCAGTATACGAACGCATACGATCTAACATACCATTGAAAATTTCTGCTAAATCAGCTAGCTCATCATTTGTATCGATTTTAGGAGTATGAATATCTGTCTGAGGATCTTCTTGAATTTTTTCCATCGTATCACGTAAGATTTTTAAAGGTTTTAAGAAATATGAAGATAAGAAATAACCCAAGATGCTACTCACTATAATAGAAATAATTTCGATAACGATCAACAAAATCAATAAACGTTCACGAATCGCATAAAACGACGTTAATTCATAAAAGGTTTGTACATAACCAATTTTTTCTCGTGTTTCTTTGGAATAAATTGGATGTACGATAATAAAACCTGTCAAACCGTCAATTTCTACTACTGAAGGTTTCTTCACTTCTGTTTGGGTCAGTTGTAAATTCTTTTCTCTCGTTTTAAAAATCAACTCTTCACTTAAATTATAAACATATAAAGTTAGTTCTGGTTGCCCTAATTCAGAAATAAATGGATCAATGTTCATCAAGATACCTTCCAAGGTAGATGTACGATCATATAGGCGATTTTCACCATTGGCACTATTTGTTAAATTTCGATAGGTATTTACCAAACTCAATTGACTATTAGCATTTGCTAGTCGAGAGACAACTTCGTAGGTTGCTTGCTCGGCATTTTTACGTTCTTTTTCAACAAATAAAGCAACTGCTGATTTATAGGTCAAAACAGAAAAAATTGTAAAAACAACAAATATAAAGAAAGAACTGGCAAAAGCCCATTTGATAGTCAAAGAGGGCTTCTGTAGTTCTCGTATCTTCATTATTCTTAATTTCAAACGTTTCATGAACGCATCACATAACCTGTTCCGCGAACCGTTTGAATATAACTTTCGTCCCCAGGAACGTCAATCTTATTACGTAAATAGCGAATATACACATCAACAACGTTTGTTTCAACTTCTGTTTCGTAACCCCAAACTTTATTTAACAAAACATCTCTTGCTAATACTACATTGACGTTTTCCATTAAAGTTAATAGTAGTTCATATTCACGTTTAGTTAGCTCAATAATTTCAGACCCACGACGCACAACACGGTTTTCTTTTTCAATAGTTAAATCGCGATACGTAATTGTTGTCTGTTTAGCGACATTCTTATCACCTTCAATATCAATTCGGCGTAATAATGCGCGCAAACGTGCTAGTAATTCTTCGATAGCAAATGGTTTCACAATGTAATCGTCAGCTCCATGATCTAGACCAGATACACGATCAATAACAGAGTCTCTTGCTGTCATCATGATAATCGGTGTATTTTTCACTTGGCGAATACGACGACACACTTCTAATCCGTTTAATTCAGGTAACATTAAATCAAGCAAAATTGCATCCCATTCACTATTTAATGCAGCATCCAGACCCGTTCTGCCGTTATAATGAACTTCTGTTTTGTAACCTTCATGTTTCAATTCTAATTCTACAAATCGAGCGAGGTTCTTTTCATCTTCTATGATTAGAATATTACTCATTTAATTATATTCCCCTTTTATCAGTCATTACATATTAAAATGTTATCCCAATTTTATCATGGATAGCTAAATTAAAAAAGAGATTCGTCTATTTCTTCTCATAATAGACAAATCTCTTTCTTTTTTAATAAAAATTGTTCTTATTTTTCGTCATACCATGAATAATGGAAAATTCCTTCACGGTCTGTACGTTCATACGTATGTGCGCCGAAGTAATCACGTTGTGCTTGGATTAAATTCGCTGGCAAACGATCGGAACGATATGAATCGAAATATGAAATGGCTGATGAGAATGTTGGTACAGGTACTCCTGCTTGAACGGCTAACGCGACCACATCACGAACAGCTTGTTGGTAGTTCGCAGTAATGTCTTTAAAGTAATCATCCAACAATAAGTTTTCTAAATCAGCTTCTTTATCATAGGCATCGGTAATTTTTTGCAAGAATTGCGCACGGATAATACATCCTTCACGCCAAATTTTCGCAATTTCACCGAATGGTAATTCCCAATTATATTCTTTTGAAGCAGAACGTAATTGCGCAAAGCCTTGCGCGTAGCTCATAATTTTACTGAAATACAAGGCTTGACGAATTTTTTCAACAAATTCTTTTTTATCGCCTTCAAACTGATACGCGGCTGGTTTTGGTAAAACGTTACTTGCTTGTACACGTTCCTCTTTATATGCAGAGATATAACGAGCAAAAACAGATTCTGTAATTAATGGTAAGGGGACACCTAAATCTAGGGCACTTTGACTCGTCCATTTCCCAGTTCCTTTATTGCCAGCTGCATCTAAGATTACATCGACAATTGGTTTCCCTGTGCCTAAATCGTCTTTACGTGTTAGGATATCCGCAGTAATTTCAATTAAGAAACTATCTAACTCCCCTGTATTCCATTCGGCAAAAATTTCGGCCATCTCATCCACAGACAAACCTAAAATGTTTTGCATTAAATCATACGATTCCGCAATTAATTGCATATCTCCGTATTCGATGCCGTTATGCACCATTTTTACATAATGACCTGCGCCATCTGGACCAATATAGGTCACACAAGGGGAGCCATCTTCTGCTTTCGCAGAAATTTTTTCTAAGATAGGTGCCACTAATTCATAGGCTTCTTTTTGACCGCCAGGCATGATTGATGGGCCTTTTAAGGCACCTTCTTCTCCACCAGAAACACCGGTTCCAATAAAGTTAATGCCAGAGTCTGCTAATTCATTACTACGACGGATCGTGTCTTGGAAGAAGGTATTTCCGCCATCAATTAGCACATCCCCTTGATCTAAATGTGGTAATAAGGATTGAATGGTTGCGTCTGTTCCGCGGCCCGCTTGAACCATTAATACAATACGACGTGGTTTTTCGATAGAATCAACAAATTCTTCCACGCTGTAAGTTCCTTTTAAATTTTTATCTGGATTGTCATGAACCACTTCTTCTGTTTTTGAACCGGTACGGTTGTATAAAGCAACAGAATAGCCGCGGCTTTCGATATTTAGCGCTAAGTTTTTACCCATTACGGCCATCCCAACAACGCCAATTTGTTGTTTTGTCATCTGTACTCCTCCTATATCAATCATTGGAAATTTTTAACCTCTTTTATTATAACTCAAAATGCTTTTCATTCAAATGAAAACTATTCTAAGTTTGATAAATTTTTGGAATTTTTTGAAAATAACATGAAAAAAATAAACCTTAGGCTCCATGGTTAGCCTAAGGTTTGAAATTCATTTTCTGAAAAAATGAATTAATCTTCTTTTGTTGCTACATCTTTACCATCATAATGTCCACAGTTTCCGCAAACGTGGTGGCTTTTTTTCAATTCACCACAGTTTGGACATTCGTTTAAACCGTTGATAGATAATTTGTAGTGTGTACGACGTTTAGCTTTTTTAGCTTTTGAAGTTCTTCTAGCTGGTACTGCCATTTTGCTACACCTCCTTAAAATTGCAAGCAACCGAATTGGCTGCGATATATTCCAATCTTACTCTTCTTCCTCTTCAAATAAAGCGGATAGTTTTGCAAGACGAGGATCGATAGTTGTTTGCTCTTGTGATTCTTGTTGATGTTGGAAATCATCTTCAGAGAGGACTACCCAATCATCACCTGATGGTAAGTCATTTGACTCTTGCTCTGCTTCAGTCAATACTTGCATCGGAATCTCTAGCAAAATATTATCAGCGACAGAATCGTCTAAATCCAATGTTTGAGTTTCTAAAATTAAAATCTCTTCTTCTGGAAGCAGCTCATCTCTTTGCTGATATTGCTCCGGTGTCATGAATACCTCATTGACTGAAAATTCCAAGGGTAATTCTACGGGTTCAAGAGAACGAGTAGATGGTAATGTAATAACTGTATTCACAGTATAATGTAAGATATATTCTTTCTTGCTTACAGTTACCATTCCTTGTACTTTGACTGGAGCCAAATCGATTATTTGATTGTCTCGCGCCATCAATTCGTTTTTAAGAGTCAATGTCTCTTCAAACGTTAGGGGCATGTCTTGATATTTTCGTAATTCTAATAAAGACCATTTCATTTTTTCATCACCTCTAAGCAACAAAAGCTATTATACAGAGGTTATTTTCCTTTGTCAATGAAATTTTCTTGACACCTTTTTCATTTTTCAAAAATAGAGTCAAATTGTTATTTTTAAGCTATCTTTTTATGAAAAACATCTCATTTACTTATAGGAATTCTCTTGTTTGTTGCTATTTTTTACAAAAAAAGCAGGGATGATTAACTCCCTGCTTTAAACACAACGTTTTAGATTGCTGTTGTTTCTCCACGGTAGATAATTCCACGACGAGGGTCTACAGTCACTAATTCGCCATCTTGGATAATTGTTGTTGCATCTTTCGCACCAACGATTACTGGAAGGTCTTTAGCAATACCTACAACAGCTGCATGCGAAGTCAATCCACCATCTTCAACAACTAATGCTGCTGCTTTTTCGATTGCTGGCATATATTCTTTATCAGTTGTTGGTACAACTAATACCATACCATCTTTCGCTTTAGCAATTGCTTCTTCTGCATTTGCTGCAACAACGGCATTCGCAACGATTGCGCGTCCACCCACACCTTGAGCTTCAATTAACTTAGAACCGATTAATTGAATTTTCATTACGTTTGTTGTTCCACGTTCACCAACTGGTACACCGGCTGTAATAAGGATTAAATCGCCTTCTTCTGCAAAACCTAATTCAACAGCTTTCTTAGTTGCTAAGTCGAACATTTCATCTGTTGTTGATGGTTTTTCAGCAACAGTTGGATAAACACCCCAGTTTAACATCAAACCGCGTTTTGTACGTTCGTCAAATGTTACAGCTAAGATATCTGCATCTGGACGATATTTAGAAATCATTTTAGCAGTGTAACCTGATTCAGTCGCTGCTACGATACATTTAACACCTAAGTTTTTCGCTGCACGTGCAACAGATAAACCGATTGTTTCAGTCACGTCTGTTTTGTCAAATTGATTGATTTGATAAGTGCCTAATTTCAACATTGATTTTTCAGCTTCTTCATCAATACGAGCCATTGTCGCTACAGATTCCACTGGGTATGAACCATTTGCAGATTCACCAGATAACATTGTTGCATCTGTTCCATCAAATACTGCGTTTGCTACGTCAGATGCTTCTGCACGTGTTGGACGTGGATTTGATTGCATAGATTCTAACATTTGTGTCGCTGTAATAACGGCTTTACCCGCAGCATTACATTTTTTAATGATGTCTTTTTGAACCATTGGTACAAATTCAGCTGGAATTTCTACACCCATGTCACCACGAGCAACCATAATACCATCAGAAACTTTTAAGATTTCATCGATATTATCGATACCTTCTTGAGATTCAATTTTTGAGAAAATTTGCACGTGTGTGATATTTTTCTCTTCTAAAATTTCACGGATTTCTAAAACGTCTTGTGCTTTACGTACAAAACTTGCAGCAATAAAGTTGATTTCATTATCTAAACCAAAACGAATATCTTCTGCATCTTTTTCAGTAATCCCTGGTAAGCTGATTGAAATACCTGGTGCATTAACCCCTTTACGAGATCCTAACATACCATTATTTTTAACTTCTACTACTAATTCACGATTTGCTTCGTCTTTTTCAATAACTTCCATGTCGATTAAACCATCGTCAAATAAGATGTGTCCACCAACACGAGCATCATCAAATAATCCAGGATAAGTTACAGAGATTTTTTCTTTTGTTCCTTTTAAATCTGGATCCATTGCAATACGAGTGATGTCGCCTACGTTAAACTTGATATAACCAGCGCGTCCGTAGTCTTCATCTGTTGTATCTTGAACAGTTGTACGAATTTCAGCACCTTTCGTATCTAAAAGAATTGCCACATCTTTTCCTGTTACTTCTACTGCTTCGCGAACTAAGTTCATACGAGCTAATTGTTCTTCATGATCCCCATGAGAGAAGTTGAAACGGAACGCATTTGCTCCTGCTTCAATCAATTGAGAGATAATTTCCACAGTATTACTAGCTGGTCCTAATGTGCTAACGATTTTTGTTTTTTTCATTGAATGTTATGCTCCTATTCGTTTTTTTATAACAGCTTAATGCCTTTTACTCAAAACAATATAATCTTTATTTGCTTAGAATGATAATTCTTGGTTTAATGCATATAATGAAAGGTCAGGTTTATGTTTTCTATTTTCTAATGTATCAATAATATCAGAAGCAACAACTTTATTGTCTAACATACCTACACATAATCCGCCTTTGCCTTCTTGTAATAATTCAACAGCATGACCACCAAATTTACTTGCAAGAACGCGGTCACGCGCACTTGGTGAACCTCCACGTACAACGTGTCCTAAAATAGTTACACGTGCGTGGAAATCGCCGTATTCTTTTAATTTATCTGCAAATTCATTTCCACCCATTACACCTTCAGCTAAAACGATTAAGCAATGTTTTTTGCCTCGGTCACGGCCTTCTTTGATACGTTTTGCAACAGTTGCCATATCAAATTCGTGTTCTGGAATAATGATTTCGTCTGCTCCACCGGCAACACCTGCCCATAAAGCGATGTCTCCTGCGTCACGACCCATTACTTCAATGATGAATGTACGTACGTGAGAAGTAGCAGTATCACGGATGCGGTCTAATGAGTCTAATACAGTATTAATTGCTGTATCAAAACCAATCGTAAAGTCAGTTCCTGGAATATCGTTGTCGATTGTTCCTGGGATACCAACTGCAGGATAACCACGTTTTGTTAAAGCTAGTGCACCATGGTAAGAACCATCTCCACCAATAACAACTAATCCTTCAATTCCGTGTGCTTTTAATTGTTCAATTCCTTTTAACTGCCCTTCTTCGGTTGCGAATTCAGGGTAGCGTGCAGAATATAAGAACGTTCCTCCTCGTTGAATCTTATCGCCAACATCAGCAATTGTTAGCTGGCGGATATCACCTGCAACTAAACCGGCAAAACCATAGTTAATTCCGTAGACTTCCATTCCATTGAAAATAGCTTTACGAGTTACCGCACGAATTGCAGCATTCATACCAGGTGCATCTCCGCCACTGGTTAAGATTCCGATGCGTTTCATATTCAATTTCACCTCATCAAATTTATATTTTAGTAAATTCCAATTAATTGCTTTAATAAGCATTAACTACCAGTAGTATTCTACCATTAATTGTGACAAATGTCTTGAATTATGAAGAAAAAAACCAAAAAAATGAAAACAACTAATGAAAAATTACAGAAAACTAACGAAATACGACATTATCGTCGCCTAATAGCTGTTTTAACGCCATTTCTGACTTGTCTGTAAAAACAATCCAACTTTTTTCATCCAATAATTGTTTTTTGTGACTCCCTTCAAAAAAGAGAATAACAGGGACATTTCCCGTATATTCTACCAACAATTTTGCCAAATTGGGCAAGACATCTTTTTCTTCTTGTGCGCTAATTCGCAAATAGCATGTTTTATCGGCAATGCTTTCTTCCATTTGGCTTGCTCGTTCAATTCGCGATGCTAAAATTTGCAATTCACCATTAAATGAGCTCGTTTCTGCCTTTCCTTCTATATACAGAACTTGACTTAACGCAACGTTTGTACGAATGTGGCGATAGAGTGTAGGAAAAATGGTAACTGAAATATCACCACTGGCATCATTTCCGTCTAAAAATGCCATTTGTTCGCCTTTTTTGGTTCGAATTTCTCGAATATTTTTAATGTATAATAAAACTCGGACTGGTTGATTGGTCACCAGTTCCGCTACATCTTGAACATTTTTTCGTTGACGGATTTTTGAGAATTGTTGCACAGGATGACCTGATAAATATACACCTAATAATTCTTCTTCCATCGCTAATTTTTCTTCTAAAGTGTAGTCTGGCATTGTTTGGTCTTTTAACGTCATCATCCCCAACAATTCCATACTTCCCCCACTGTAAAGTACATTTTGGATTTTACCCTCAAGTTGTGTAACCGCTTGCTGGCGATTTGTTTCAATCTCGTCAAAAGCGCCGACTGAAATTAGCGGAGTAATTAACTCTTCTTTTAACCATTTACTATTCCGTTGATTCAAGCGAACTAAGAATTGATCGATTGAGGTATAACGACCATTAGTTTTTCTTTCTTCTAAAATATCCGACAAGAAATCACGGCGAACGCCTTTAATAGTCCCTAAACCAAAACGTATTTCAGTTAAAGAATTTAACCAAAAACCATAACCGCTCTGGTTGATCGATGGTGGAAGTAATTGAATATGATGTTTCTGTGCTTCATTCATATATTCTTTTACTTTAGTCGGATTATGGCGAACCGATTGCAACAACGCTTTAAAAAAAGGCGCTGGATAATGCACTTTTAAATAGGCCATCTGAAAACCAACAAAGGAATAAGCAAACGCATGTGATCGATTAAATCCATAATCAGCGAAACGTTCGATATAGTCATATACTTCATTCGCTTTTTCTTCACTGTACCCTTTTGATTGTGCACCTTTTACAAAATGTCGACGTTCTTCATCTAAAACATCTTTTTTCTTTTTGCTGATTGCACGACGTAAAATATCGGCTTGTCCTAGCGTAAAACCAGCCATTTGAGATGCGACTTGCATAATTTGTTCTTGATACACCATAATGCCATACGTATTTTCTAAAATAGGTTGTAAATTAACATCTGGATAAGTGATTTTTTCTTTTCCTTGTTTGCGGCGAATAAAGGTATCAATGTTTTGCATAGGACCTGGGCGATACAACGCGTTCACCGCTGCAATATCTTCAATATTTTCAGGACGCAAGCGACGTAACACATTGCGAATACCTGCTGACTCAAATTGGAAAACACCCGCTGTTTCTCCACGTTGAAATAAGGCTAAGGTCTGCTCATCTTCTAAAGAAATGTCCTTTTGTGTAAAGGATTGTTTCGTTAGTTGGCGAATTCCTTGTAATGTATCATCAATGATTGACAGATTTCGTAATCCTAAAAAGTCCATTTTCAACAATCCCACTGTCTCAACATCATTCATCGTAAATTGGGTTAGCCAAATTTCTTCAGAACCAGCTTGTAGAGGGACAATGTCTGCCAACTTGTTGTCACTGATGACCACACCGGCAGCATGGGTAGACACATGACGAGGCAAGCCCTCTAACAGTTTGGCTACTTGATAAATTCGTGTGTTGCGTTCATTTAAAACAACTAATTCACGTAACGCTTTTGATTCTTTATAAGCTTTTTCTAGCGTCATTTTTAGCGCGTTAGGGATTGCACGTGACCAACGATTTGCTTCGCTTTGAGAAAGTCCAAAAACTCGACCCACATCACGTAAAACCATTTTAGCAGCCATCGTACCAAACGTCGCTATTTGCGCAACATGTTCTTGACCATATTTATTTTTTACATACAATAATACTTCTTCTCGGCGATTGTCTGGAATATCCAAATCAATATCTGGCATAGTATACCGTTCTGGATTTAAGAATCGTTCAAATAGCAATTGGTATTGAATCGGATCAACGTCGGTAATAGATAAGACATATGCTACTAAAGAACCCGCAGCTGAACCACGCCCAGCACCTGTTACAATTTGTTCGCGATGGGCAAAAGCCATGACATCCCAAATAATTAAAAAGTAATCATCAAAGCCCATTTTATTGATAACAGATAACTCATAGGTCAGGCGTTCGTGATAACGCTCATCAAAATGTGGTACTCGCTTTGGTAACAAATCAAAACAAAGCTCATGTAAATGCTCACGTGCCGTTTGATTCTCCAATGGATAATGGGGCAATAGTTTTTGATGAACCGGTAATTCTAAGTGACAGCTATCAGCGATCGCTATCGTATTTTGCAAAGCTTCTGGGAAATGAGCCTCATACCATTCTTGTTGCTCATTCGCTGTAACAAGACTGTTATCGGTTAATTGCTGTAATTCTTGACGCAAATCATCGATATGTGTCCCTTCTTTAATGCGCTGGAGAACATTGACTGCAAAGGCTTCCTCATTGTGCAAAGAATCAATCAATTGATAGGCTGCAGGAGGTACTTGTTGCGATGTCCACCACTCGACTTGTTCAGGCATTAATGCTTCCTGAGGCGCTACACCGTAAAAGAAAGCGTCTTTATCAAAACATTGTTGTAATTCATTCAAGCGTTTTGTTGCCAAGGGAACATCCGATGAAAATAACTGACTCAATTCATTTTGTGTAGGTAAAATTGCAATCAATTGTTGCGTGGGGTCTAACGATTCTAAGGTAACTGTTCCCGTAATCATTTTTTGACTGGATAGTTTCATTAGCTGTTGATATCCTGCATAATTTTTCGCAAATAGAAAAATGGGATGCTCTTGTTCTGTTTCAGTAGAATGATAGTTTAATAACAAGCCAACAATCCCTTTAATATCAACTTTTTGACAAGCTTGCATAAATTCTAAAGCTCCGTGTAAATTGTCTACATCGGTTATCCCTAATTGCTGATAACCTAGTTGTTTGGCTATAGTGACATATTGAGGAATTTTAATAGTACTTTGTAACAAAGAATACGCCGTCTTTGTCGTTAATTGAGCGGCACGTGTCATGTTGATTCCTCCTAGATTATTCTTCATTGAAAACATAAAAAGAAAACGTGAAAATCTTTACAAGTCTTAAAAATGTGGTAAACTAAAAGCAACATTTCAAGTTTGAAAGAAGGTGTAGCAATGTACTACATTGTAACATTTGTTTGGGCAATTCTTTTAGGTCAAATCGTGGGTTTTCTTGGCGGTGCTTTATCTAAATCCCCTTACGATTTTAAAATGACCTTAATCGCTTCTATCATTGCAGCAGTTTTTGTAATTATTATTGGAAAATTTGCTGTACCAGATGAAAAAAAATCTGTATCAAACGATCAAAAACATGCATAAAAAAGACCAGTTACATTTTATTGTAACTGGTTTTTTTTTCTTTTCAACTAATTGTATCTTTTTTCAAATACTTTCTAAAATTAAATAGCGATAAACAAAGATTGAAGCCTACAAAACAACTGGTCACCCAAAATACCGAAGAATACCCCATACTGTGAGCAACTGTTGACCCTACTAATGGACCTAATACCTGTCCAAAATTCATAAACATTTGATTATAGCTATAAATTCGACTTACTCCTTCTGGTGGCGAAATTTTACTAATCAATGTATTAATTGACGGCATTAGTGCACCTGTAGAAAACCCTAATAAGAAACGAAGGACACCTAATTGAAAAGGCGTTTGCACAAATCCCATTGGAATGAAACAAAGAAGCGACGCAACTAAACCACCCAATAAAATTTTATGATTACCAATACGGTCACCAATTCGTCCTAAGATAGGTGAAGAGATAATAGCAGAGATACCAGAGACGGAAACAATCATCCCACTAACAAACAAAATATTTTCTGCATTACCACTTAATTGACGAATATACAAAGTTAAAATCGGACTAATACTCGTAATTCCAATTTGTAAAATTAATGACGTAATAAATAAACCTATCAATACTTGTGAATTCGTCATTTTTTCAAATAATTGCTTCATTGTTAACATTTCTTGCTTTTCAACTGGAACAAAATCTTCTTTTACTAAAAAAATTGTCAGTAATGAAGTAATAAACAAAACTACCCCTGTAATAATAAAAACATTTTTAATTCCAAATGTTTCGGCAAGTGCGCCACCCATTGAAGGCCCAATTAAATTTCCTGCAATGGCACCCGTTGCTAAAGTCCCTAATGCGCTACCGCTCTTTTCTCGTGGGGCTTGAGAAGCAATTAATGCTGTGGCGTTTGGAACATAACCTGATAATACTCCTGTGAAAAAACGCATAATTAACAGCCAATAAACATTGGGCACAAATGCCAACGATCCCATCGTAACAGTCATTCCGATAGATGCACGAATCATCATCAAACGTCGGCCTTTTTGATCTGCTAAATTTCCCCAAATCGGTGCCACGATAGCAGCTGCAAATGCTGTGACAGAAATTGCCAAACCTGAGAAAAGCTCAATTTGGTTTTTTGGGGCTCCTAATTCTTCAATATATATGGGAATAAAGGGCATAACTAAACTAAAACTCGCTCCTGTGAAGAAACATCCTATCCAAGAAATCAATAAATTTCTTTTCCAATCTACTTTCATACACAAACCTTCTTTCTATTCAAATATAGACTATTTTCATGAATTTTCAAGTTCAGTAAACTGAAATCCCATGAGAAGCGTTCGTTACAAAAAAATCTCATTATTTTTTAACCAATCAAATAAGAGGGTGTTTTACTTCTAGCAAAAATTAGCTTTATGATTAAACTTTTTTAATCTATCACTTTTATTATAGAATGTTAAAAGAAACTCTTCAACCTTTCACTCTTTTAGACACAAAAACACTCTTCAACGAATGAAGAGTGTCCATTTTATCCTAATAGAGCTAAAATAATAAAATTCAAAATAAACAAGGCGTTAACCACCCATAAAATTGGCGAAACTTCATTAGCTTTTCCTTTGACTACTTTCACAATTGCAAAGAAGATGAAGCCCGCTGCAATTCCGTACGAGATACTGTAGCATAAGCCCATGAAAATCGATGCAAAGAATGCAGGTACTGCCTCTTCTAAGCTTGTCCATTCAATATCTTTAAACGATGCCATCATCATAACTCCAACTAGAATTAAAGCTGGTGCAGTTGCTTGTGCAGGTACAATGGCAATTAGCGGTGAGAACAAACTGCTTAAAGCAAACAAAGCAGCTACAACCACCGAAGTTAAACCCGTGCGTCCACCGGCACCAATTCCGGCTGCTGATTCTACAAAAGTCGTTGTATTCGACGTTCCAAAGATGGCACCAATTGACGTTGCGGCTGCATCGGCAAATAAGGCACGATCCATTTTTGTACTGAAACCTTTACTATCTTCTAACGCCACTTCATCTTCTTTAGAGAAGATTCCAGTACGGCGACCTGTTCCAATAAAGGTTCCGATTGTATCAAATGTGTCTGATAAACTAAAAGCAATAATAGTCATAATAACTTGAGGGATCTTTGATGAATCACTAAATAATGATTGCATGCCTTCTGGTCCAAATGCTGCTCCAAACGTTGTACTTAGTTCACCAATTGAACTACCTAAAGAATTTGCTTTCCAATCAATCGAACTTAAATCCACGACACCCATTAAAATACCGATTATTGTTGTTCCGACAATTCCTAATAATACCGCTCCACGAACATTCATTACTACTAAAATCGTCATTAACACTAAACCAATCAGTGAAAGAATAACTGGTGCATTGTTAAAATTCGTTAATGCAGGAACAATGCCACCATTCATCGTAACATTTACTGCTTCACCGTTTTCAACTACAGAACTAGTAATGACATCTGAACTAGCTGAAAAGTTTAGTAAATTGGCATTTTTTAAACCTACATAAGCAACGAAAATACCAATACCGCCACCAATAGCATTTTGCATACTCTCGGGAATAGCACGAATAATCATTTTACGAATTTTTGTCACTGTAATAAAAATATTAATTAATCCACAAATAAAAACCATTGCTAAAGCTTGTTGCCAAGTATAACCCAAACCAAAAACAACCGTGAATGTGAAAAAGGCATTTAATCCCATCCCTGGTGCTTGCGCATAAGGAACATTGGCGAACAATCCCATGATTAAGGTTCCAATAATTGAAGCAATAATCGTTGCTAAGAAAACAGCTTGAAATGGCATACCTGACGCTGACAAGATCGACGGATTCACAAATAAAATATAACTCATTGCAAAAAACGTGGTAATCCCTGCTACGACTTCCGTTGATACGCTAGTGTTGTTTTCCTTTAATTTGAAAAACTTTTCCATGATACATCTTCACTCCTAAATTTAATTAAACAATCGGAAAGAAAAAAGAAAATAAAGGCAATTTTAAGCTTTCCGTTGAACAACTACCGATTATAGTGAGCTTCTATCTTTTTTTCAACATTTTATTAACAAATATTTTAATAAATATAGTAATCGTTCGTGTTTAGCCCATTCACTTTTGCTCATACTTGATTCTACAAGGTGTTAGCAAGGTTCCACATTTGTCAAATCGTTAGAATATGTTACACTTTGGGTGAGCATTTATTAACAGAAAGGAATCCTTTTATGTCTCAAAAATTAATTGCTATCGATTTAGATGGAACAACATTAAATAGTCAGTCGCTCATTAGCTCTCGAACAGCTGAAGTTTTAACAAAAGCAACACAAGCAGGTCACTACGTTAGTATTGCAACTGGACGTCCTTTTCGCATGAGTGAACATTTTTACCGTCAGCTAAAATTAGATACACCAATGGTAAATTTCAATGGTGCACTTGTCCACAAACCTTATCAAAAATGGGCATTTGAACGTGAACTATCCATTGAAAGAGATATTGCTTTTGAAATTTTGGCACAAAAAGAAAAATTAAATTTAGATTTTATCGCTGCTGAAAATCGCGAAACATTTTATATTAATGACTTAAAAGATTTTGAAGGCCATTTTTTTGCAACAGATAAAGTAAGTGAAGCAAACTTGTTTAGTAATTTAACAACAAATCCCACTTCTTTATTAATCAAAACACAGCATGAATTTTCGGCACAGGTTTCTGATTCATTGACAAAACAGTTTGAAAATAAAATCGACGTTCGTACATGGGGTGGTCCCAACGCCATTTTGGAAATTGTGCCAAAAGGTGTTCAAAAAGCGATGTCGGTATCAGTGATTGCTGATTCTCTAAACATTGATCAAAAAGATGTTATTGCATTTGGCGATGAACACAATGACTTAGAACTACTCGACTATGCTGGCTGGGGTGTGGCGATGAGTAACGGTATCGATCAATTGAAAAATGTGGCAAATGATGTAACCACTCAAACCAATGATGAAGATGGTCTAGCAAATTATCTTGAAAAATATCTTTCTCTATAAATGGACAGTCAGAGGATTTCCTCTGGCTTTTTTGTTTTCACTTGCATTTTTTGAAAAAAAGGAAGAAAATAAATCGTTGTGGAGAGTTGGCAGAGTGGTAATGCACTGGACTCGAAATCCAGCGAGCCGTGTTAAACGGTGCACGGGTTCAAATCCCGTACTCTCCTTATCGAGTAACAAAAAAGCTAACCAATTCAAAACGAACTGGCTAGCTTTTTTTGCTTATTCCTTAGTTTCTTCATTTTTCTTTGCTTCAATTGCTAAAATTGAATCGATCGTTTGTTGAACAACGGTAATAATCTGTTGCCGTGTTGGTTCGATCACGCCAGAAGACATCAAAGCGGCCACTCCTGTTACAGAAATCCAAATTCCCGTATGCAAAGCTTTTAGATGTTCTTCAGATAAATCGGCGTATTCTGGGTGCTCATGAATTGTTTGACAGAAATGATCATAAGACTGCTTATACATCAACTTACCACCGCCATAGTTATCAATGAATAACGCAATAAACAGCTTCGGATTTTTTTGTGATAAATCAATATAGTTAATCGCTAAATCCATTAATTTATCACCCGTATGCTCAACAGAAAAAACTTTTTTCTTTAAATCTTCATAAACTGTTTCTACAAGTGTATTTTTTAAATCCTGCATATTTTCAAATTCGAGATAGATGGGTTGCGTGGACACCCCCATTTTTTTCGCTACGTTTCGAGCAGTAAAATTCGTAAAACCATCTTTTGCAATTACTTCATAAGCGGCTTTCAAGATGTGTTCACGTGTATATACTTTATGTCGCATAAGAACCCTCCTCATCAAAATTTAATCTGTTAATGTTATTTTAACCGACATTCTATATTTTTTAAAGGGTTTTTATTAAAAAAAATAAAATTTGATTTTTTCATTAAAAAAATGATTTTTTCAAGGATTAGTCGCAATTCTCTTTCATTTTAACGAGTGTTTTGTTGTAAATTTTCGGAAAAAGAATGAAAGAGAATGTTTGGATTCAGTCGTTATGTTATTAAAACATAATAAAGAATTCTTGTAGGTTTCTAAGCAAACAGATAGAATAAAATCATTCTTACAAAAAAAATTCTATCAAATAAATACGTTTAAAGGAGCTTAGAAATGACTGCATCAAAAGAGTTAGTAGTAGAAACCTGTTTGTTAGCTGGAAAAATTATGATGGAAAGTGGATCTGAAGTTTATCGTGTAGAAGATACCATGAAGCGCATTGCAACCAATGCTAACGAACCCAATAGTGTAAGTTATGTAACAGCCACAGGTATTTTCATGGGATTACGTAATAGTCATTACACACAAGTTGAAAATGTCGGTACTCGATCGATTAATCTAGAAAAAGTTGTTGCAGTCAATCAATTATCGCGTGAATTCGCTGAGCATAAAATAGATTTATTAATTTTGCATAACTCCTTAAAAAAAATCGACTATGATACACCCGTGTTTCCTCTTTGGTTACAGATTGTTTGTGCAGGTGTGATGAGTTGTTTATTAATGTATGCTTTCGGGGGTTCATCTTATGATTTTGTCGCGACAGCTATCATTGGTATGATTGGTTTTACAGTCAATTACTATGCCAATAAAATCTTAAAGTTACAATTCTTCGACAATTTTTTAGCTTCTTTTATTATCGGTGTGCTCGCTCTTTTATCAGTGAAACTTCACTGGGCAAATAATGTCGATAATATTATTATTGGTGCTGTTATGCCTTTAGTCCCTGGAGTAGCTATCACGACCTCATTTCGAGATATTTTAGCGGGTCACTTAATTAGCGGTTTAGCTCGAGGAACAGAAGCCATCATTATCGCAGCATCAATTGGCGTAGGTATTGCGACTGCGTTCATGTTATTTGGAGGGAATATTTTATGATGCTTTTTGTGCATATTATCGCTGGCTTTTTTAGCACCATCGCTTTCGGTGTTTTAACCAATATTCCTCGCCGTGCACTGCTAGCAAGTGGGATTACGGGATGTATTGGTTGGTTAATTTATATTGGCATTCATACGAATGGTGGTGGACTAGGGGTGGCTAATTTCTTTGCCGCTTTTGTAATTGGGTGTTTTAGTATTTTCTTTTCTCGAAAAAAACAAATCCCCATGATTATTTTTAATATTCCCAGTCTAGTACCACTTGTTCCAGGAGGTCCTGCATATAAAGCGGTTCGCGAATTAGTTTTAGGAAACAACAGTTTAGCCTTTGAAAATATCATGACCGTTACAATCACTGCTGGCAGCATTGCTGGCGCTTTCATGATGACAAGCTTAGTCGAACGGATTATAATAAAGTGGAAAAAGAGCACACTTCATAGAAAGTTTAATAAAAAGATAAATTAATTGAAATTCGGTCTTTAGATGTATGCTTTTTTGATAGTTTCCGATTATAATCAAGATAAATACGGCAAAGGAAGTGTCTATTAATGAGCGTAGCAAAAACCAAAAAATTCTAAATTTAATTTCATTTAGTGGGATGGCAGTCTCAATTATTCTAACTGTTTATTTCTTTCAACTAGGTGTCTTTAGAGATATGAACGCCTTACAAAGTCTCGTCGGACATTCGACACTAACTGGACCTATTTTATTTGTCTTAATTCAAATTCTACAAGTGATTATCCCGATTATCCCTGGAGGAATTTCCTTAGCAGCAGGTGTCTTGCTGTTTGGCCCTGTCGAAGGATTCATTTATAACTATATCGGTATTTGTATCGGCTCAATAATTATTTTCTTATTAAGTCGTCAATATGGTAAACCATTAGTTTTAAGAATGGTTAGTGAAAAAACATATGATAAGTATTCAGGCTGGCTAGAAAATCAAAGCCGTTTTGATAAATTATTCGCGCTAGCAATTTTCTTACCTATCGCACCAGATGATGCTTTATGTTTGATGGCTGGCTTAACGAACATCTCTTTAAAGAAATATATTTGGATTATTTTATTAGCTAAACCAGCTTCTATTTTGCTCTACAGCATGGGCTTAGTCTATGGTGGATCGTTCCTTACACAATTATTCTAAAAGTAGATACAAGCTATCCAAAAATCTTGGATAGCTTGTTTTTTTGTAGTATGATGAGAGAATCATGGGGAGAAAAAGGTGATTACAGTGAATTATTTAAAACATAGTCTCATCAACACACGAGACTTCTTATTAGGGACACGTTCTTATTTTAAAAACGTATTACTCATGCATGGTTTTATGCTTTTTTTATTAATACCATTGCTAAGCAGTTCAACAAAATTTATTTTACGGCAAGGGCAAATCAATTACATTTCATTTGATAATATTGGTGAAATTATTATAAATCACCCAGGCGTTTCGCTTTCCTTGCTCATTGTTTTAATTGGGATTGTCCTTGCTATTTTTTTTGAATTTACTTTTTTGTTATTAAGCGTTTATTTCATCAAAAAGCAACAACCCATTCGTTTAATCGAGTTATTAAGAGTCACCTTTTTACAATTAAAAAAAGTACGAATTGAGACGATTTTATTTTTCTTTTTTTATTTCTTTTTAATTTTACCAATCGGTGGGTTCTCTTTTCATTCCGATTTATTATCCAAGGTGAAAATCCCGGCATTTATTGTTGATTTTATTTTTGCAAATCGACTTGCTATTGTTTCTTCTTTTATTTTGTTTTATCTGGCGATGATTTATCTCGGTATTCGCGTCATTTTTGCCTTACCGGAAATGATTTTACGTGATCGTCCATTTAAATTAGCGGTCAAAGAAAGTTGGCGTTTAACAAAAAAACGCTTTTTTGCAATTATTGCTCAGTTTGTCATTATTACAGGTAGTACGTTATTACTTGCATCTTTAGGATTTTTCCTAGTGATTTCATCTCAAGTACTTGTCGAGTCTTTTTTTCCAGACTATTCATTAATCAGTGCTGTCTTTGCAATGACCTTGCTACAAGCGGTCTTATTAGTCAACATCGTCTTATCCACTGTTGCTGTTTTTTATGTCACAATTGATTTTATGGATGATGAAGGATTTTTACCGGAAATTCCTACATGGTTTGAATTAAAAGAAACCACTCCTGCTCGTTTTTCTGGACTGATACAAACTAGTCTTTTGGTCTTAGCTATCTTTTTTGGTGTTGGCGTAAGTTTATATAATCATAATTATTTAACCAATTTTACCCTAAAAACTCCGACAACAGTATCGCATCGTGGGGTTAGTAATAATAATGGGGTTCAAAATTCGCTTGCTGCTCTAGAAACAACTAGTCAAAAGTTTCATCCTAATTATATTGAAATGGACGTTCAATTAACTAAAGACAATGAATTTATTGTCTATCATGATTTTAATTTTAAATCATTAACTGGCTTTCGACAAAAACCAGAAGAATCAACGTTAAAAGAAGCTTTAGCATTAACTGTTAAAGAAAATGGAGAAACAGCCAAAATCAGTACGTTTGATGAGTATCTTGATGCAGCGGATAAATTAGAACAGCCATTAATGGTTGAAATTAAAACTCAAAAAAAGGATGTCTCTGATTTAGTACAAACCTTCTTAGATCGATATGAGGAACGACTGATTGAAAAAGGACATATTATTCAAAGCCTCTCTTTCCAAGTTATCGAAGAGATTAAACAAACAGCGCCTGAATTAACAGCTGGCTATATTTTACCGTTTAGTTTAGTGGGCCCTCCTATTTCACAAGCAGATTTTCTAACAATGGAATATACAACTTTGAACCGTAATTTTATCAATGCTGCACATGCAGATAGCAAACAAGTCTATGTGTGGACACCCAACGATGAGGATACAATGAATCGGATGCTTTTTTATGGTGTAGATGGAATTATTACAGATCAGATGGGAATTTTAAATAAAACAATCAGACAACCCGATGACACGATGACTTATTCTGATAAGCTAGTAAACTTTGTATTAGGTGTCGGTTAATTTTATCCACCACAGTAATCAAGAGCATGACAATTTTGTTATCTCTTTGTTACTATGGTGTTCGTGTTTCTTCCTCCTTTAGACTCTATACTCGTATTAGAAACTAAAGGAGGAATGACTCATGATTTTTATCCAAACAGTGATTTTCTTCACGCTAACCCTTGGGCTACTCATTGGTTTAAAAGAAAACAATTAATTTCTTAAGATGCTTTAATAAGTTTGAGGTTTATCTTTGAAAATTCGTCTTATTCGTGCTACATTAGAGTCGCGGCTGAATGATTAGTACAAAGGAGGAATTTATATGACATTCACAAAAGCAAACTTAGAATATCGCATTGCCTTTGATACACAAACAAACATGTTTATGGCAATTGATAGCAAAGATGAAACACGTATCGCTTACGGTGTAACGATCGAAGAAGCAATTAAAAACTTAAAAACTATGGCTTAATATAGAAAGGATCCCAATTCATGACTTCACCTAGTCCGTATTAGCACCGTCTTTAGTTCGTTCAAACTAAAGACGGTTTTTTGTTGCTCTCAAATAAGATATAATCAATAGACTACTTACTTAAGGAGAACTCTCATGAAACAAATTTATTTTGTTCGTCATTCAATTCGCGATATTACGAATAAAAACGACCAAGACGCCCCGCTAACCTCTCTAGGAAAAAGAAAAGCTCATCAACTTATTGATTTTTTTCAAGATAAGTCAATTGAACGAATTTTTGCTAGCCCTTATGTACGCACGCTGCAAACGGTCCAACCACTAGCTGATTTTTTTGATTTAGAAATCGTAACGGATTCGAATTTAAGAGAACGAAAAGTTGGAACTTGGGTTAGTGATTTTCCGACTTTTGCTAGAAAACAATGGCAAGATTTTGACTATCGATTACCAAAGGGTGAATCTTTAAATCAAGTGAAACAACGTATCTTACCTAGTTATCAACACATTTTAAATCATTCAGCAGAGACAATCATTATTTGCGGACATGGAACAGCATTTTCTGTCTTGTTTCATCATCTTACTCAAGGAAACTTCACCTATCAAGATTTTGAACAAATGCTAATGCCTGATATTTTCTTAGCAGAATATCAAATGAATTCACTTGAAGCGTTTATTAAATTAACTTAAAAAAACCGCTTATAAAGCTTCAGCATGTGCTAAATTTTATAAGCGGTTGATTAAGTCTTTTATAGACGTTCGTTTAATTCTTTCGCTAATTCTTCGAAGCCTGGTTTGCCTAAAAGGGCGAACATGTTACGTTTGTAATCTTCTACACCTGGTTGGTCAAATGGATTCACACCATTTAAGTAACCTGAGATTCCTACTGCAATTTCAAAGAAGTAGACTAAATGTCCTAATGTGTAAGCATCCATTGTTGGGATTTTTACTAATAGGTTTGGTACGTTTCCATCAGTATGCGCTAATAGCGTCCCTTCGAAAGCTTTCGTGTTTACAAAGTCAACATCTTTGCCTTCTAAATAGCCTAAACCATCTAAGTCTGAATCTTGAACGGGAATATCAATGACTTTACGGGCTTTTTCAACTTTAACCACTGTTTCAAAAACGTTACGTGTACCGTCTTGAATCGTTTGACCAACAGAGTGTAAGTCAGTTGAGAAGTTTGCGCTTGAAGGATAAATGCCTTTTTGGTCTTTTCCTTCTGATTCGCCGTACAATTGTTTCCACCATTCAGAGAAGTATTGCATGCCTGGTTCATAGTTAACTAAGATTTCAATTGCTTTGCCTTTGCGGTATAAAATATTACGTAAAGCAGCATATTGATACGCTTCATTTTCGTTCAAATCAGGCGTTAAATAAGCTTCACGAGCATCTGCTGCACCTTGCATTAAAGCATCAATGTCTGCCCCACTTACTGCGATTGGTAATAAACCAACTGGTGTTAAAACAGTGAAACGTCCACCAACATCATCTGGAATAACAAATGTTTCCCAGTCTTCTGTATCTGCTTCCACTTTAACAGCGCCTTTCGCACGGTCAGTTGTTGCATAAATACGTTTGTTGGCTTCTTCTTTTCCATATTTTTTGATTAATAATTCTTTGAAGACACGGAAAGCAATTGCTGGCTCAGTTGTTGTTCCTGATTTAGAAATAACGTTCACTGAGAAGTCACGATCACCGATTACTTCAATTAAATCTGCTAAATACGTAGAAGAAATTGAGTTTCCAGCGAAGAAGACTTGCGGTGTTTTGCGTTCTTCTTTTGGTAAAACATTGTAGAATGAATGTTGTAAAAATTCGATTGCTGCACGAGCACCTAAATAAGAGCCTCCGATACCGATTACAACTAAAACGTCAGAGTCAGATTGAATTTTTTCTGCTGCTTTTTTAATGCGCGCAAATTCTTCTTTATCGTAGTCTTTTGGTAAATCGATCCAACCAGTAAAATCGTTTCCTGGACCAGTTCCTTCACGTAGCGCTTTATCTGCTGCAGTTACTTGAGTTTGCATGTAGTCTAGCTCATGTTCGCGAACAAATGGCGTTAACTTAGAATGGTCAAATGAAATGTGTCCCATTTTTGAATCCTCCTAAAAAATAAAGTAGTAGTCATTACAACTACTACTTTACTTTTTTTAATGTTTTTTTTCAAGTAAATTCTGTCTAAACTAGACCTTGTGCGTACATTGCTTTCGCAACTCTTGAAAAACCTGCAATGTTTGCGCCTAACATGAAGTTATTTTCTGCATCAAATTCATTTGCAGTATCACGACATGCTTCATAGATATTTTTCATGATGCCGTCTAAACGAGCATCTACTTCTTCTGCTTCCCATTGTAAACGTTGAGAGTTTTGGCTCATTTCTAATGCAGAAACAGCAACTCCACCAGCATTTGCAGCTTTACCTGGGCAGTAGTAAACATTATTTTCGATGAAGTATTCTGCTGATTCAAGGGTACTTGGCATGTTTGCACCTTCTGCAACTACACGAACACCATTTTTAACTAAGCGTTTTGCTTGGTCAATGTTGATTTCATTTTGTGTTGCACATGGGAAAGCAAGTTCAGCATCAACGTCAAAGTCCCATACAGAACCTTCATGGTATTCTGCAGATGGGCGTTGTTCAGCATAAGCTGTTAAACGTTCACGTTTTACTTCTTTGATATCTTTTAATAAAGCTAAATCAATACCATCTTTATCGTAGATGAAACCATTTGAATCTGAACAAGTAACCGCATTTGCGCCTAAAGCTTGTAATTTTTCAATGGCGTAAATCGCAACGTTTCCGCTACCAGAGATAACCGCTGTTTTGCCTTCAAAGTTTTCATTTAAGTCAGCTAAAAGATGTTTTACAAAATAAACTGCACCGTAACCAGTTGCTTCTGTACGAATTTTACTACCCCAGAAGTCTAATGGTTTACCAGTTAATACGCCTGCATCGTATTGTTTCAAGCGTTTGTAAGTACCATACAGGTAACTAATTTCACGTCCACCAACACCAATATCACCAGCTGGTACGTCTAAGCTTGGGCCAATATATTTAGATAATTCCGTCATGAAGCTTTGGCAGAAACGCATAATTTCTGCATCAGATTTGCCTTTAGGATTAAAGTCACTTCCACCTTTACCACCACCAATTGGTAGACCAGTTAAGCTATTTTTGAAAATTTGTTCAAATGCTAAAAATTTCAAAATACTTAAGTTAACACTTGGGTGGAAACGTAAGCCGCCTTTATATGGACCTAATGCTGAGTTGAACTGAATGCGGTAACCACGGTTTACTTGCCAGTTTCCTTTATCATCTTGCCACGGCACACGGAATTGAATGAAACGCTCTGGTTCTGTAATAAGAGCTAACAAGTTGCTATCTTCATACTCTGGATGTTTCTCTAAGAATGGAACAACTGTTGCTAAGAACTCATCTACTGCTTGTAAAAATTCTGGTTGATTTGCATCCTTTGCGTGAATTTCTTCTTGAATGCTTTTTACATATTCTGATGCTTTTGTCATGAAAATACCCCCTTGTTTTGGTAGTATGAATTCTAGCAGAAAAAAATTGATTTTGCACGCATTTTTTAACAAAAAGTTGAAATTTTCAGACTATTTACATTGGAGTGATATATATGGAATCATCCTATGACGTAATCGTTGTCGGAGGCGGAACAAGTGGGTTAATGGCTGCAATTGCAGCTGCAGAAAGCAATTCAAAGGTACTATTGATTGAAAAAAACAAGCGCTTTGGAAAGAAATTATTGATGACTGGAGGTGGACGTTGCAATGTCACAAATAATCGCATGGTCGATGATTTAATTCATCACATCCCAGGAAACGGAAAATTTTTATATAGTACGTTTGCACAATTCAATAATCAAGATATTATGAATTTTTTTGAATCTCAAGGTGTATCATTAAAAGAAGAAGATCATGGACGAATGTTTCCTGTGAGCAATAAATCCAAAACAATTGTCGATACATTAGTTAATCGTGTAAAAGAATTAGGCGTTACAATTGCTACCAATACAGTGGTTAAGAAACTTTTACACGAAACAGAAATCACAGGTGTGGAGACAGAATTTGAAACATTTTATGCTCCATGTGTGGTTTTAACAACTGGCGGACGCACGTATCCTTCTACTGGTTCAACTGGTGATGGCTACAAATTAGCCAAAAAAGTTGGTCATACAATTGCACCACTCTATCCTACAGAATCACCACTTATTTCTGAGGAATCTTTCATTTGTGAGAAAACCTTACAAGGGATTTCTTTACGTGATATTTGTTTATCTGTTTTAAATAAAGAAGGAAAAACGGTCACGAGTCATAAAATGGATTTATTGTTTACGCACTTTGGCGTCTCAGGGCCTGCAGCATTGCGCTGTTCGTCGTTTGTTAATCAACTATTAGAAACCCAAGAACATGTCGTTGTTGCCTTAGATTGCTTCCCAGACCTATCAGAAGAAGAATTAACGAAACAGATACAAGCAATACTCACTGATACGAAAAAAGTTCTGAAAAATGCCTTACAAACATTTTTACCTGAGCGTCTGCTGCATTTCTATTTAGAAAAATTAGACATAGCAGATTTACCTGCCAATCAATTAACTGACGATCAATTAGCAGCAATTGTTGATTTATGGAAAAATTTTCCTATTCAAATTGTCAAAACTTTTCCATTAGAAAAATCATTTGTCACTGGTGGCGGCATTCATTTAAAAGAAATCAATCCAAAAACTATGGAAAGTAAAATGATGCCTGGCTTATTCTTTGGTGGTGAATTGATTGATATCAATGGATATACGGGTGGTTTTAACATTACTGCTGCTTTTTGTACAGGACATTCTGCTGGCAAACATGCAGCAGAGGTTGCTTCTTATTTTCATTACTAAGCCATAAGTGAACAATAAAATATCCGAGCGATAGAGATTGTCAGCGCAAATTTGTAAGAACAAGCGCTTCTCATGCG
This sequence comes from Enterococcus sp. DIV2402, assembly GCF_017426705.2. Taxonomy (NCBI): domain Bacteria; kingdom Bacillati; phylum Bacillota; class Bacilli; order Lactobacillales; family Enterococcaceae; genus Enterococcus; species Candidatus Enterococcus lowellii. The sequence continues at coordinate 2,730,568 of NZ_CP147251.1, forward strand.
TTCGGATATTTTTTATTCGGTAATATCTACCAATTGCCCTCGAGTAATCTTGACTAAATCTTGCGGAGCTAATTCCATCTGTAATCCACGGCGCCCAGCTGAAACGATCATTGTAGCCAATGATGTAGCAGATTGATCGATGTATGTGGGAAATAATTTTTTCATTCCTACAGGTGAACAACCTCCACGAATATAACCCGTCGTCGCTTCTAAATCACGTAAATGGAGCATTTCGACTTTTTTATTATTACTTGTTTTGGCAATTTTCTTCAAGTCCAGTTCGCGATTTCCAGGAATTACAGCTACTAATGGGCCTGTTTTGTTCCCGACTGCTACTAACGTTTTATAAATATTTTCTTGCACACCTAATTGCTCCGACACGTCAGTCGCACTCAAGTGATCTTCAGACCATTCATATTGATGTTCCACATAAGGGATTTTTTGTTGTTCAATCAAGCGAATAGCATTGGTTTTAACACTTTTTTTCTTTGCCACATTTGCCACTTCCTATTGTTCGGTTACATGCAGTGCATCAAGAATTTGGGCTAATTGCTCGACAGGAATTTGCCCAGGAGCAGACGCTTGATCCAATGAACCAAATGTAAACACTGAATCAATAATCTCACCGCTTACCCGAGTAACTTTGCCCAAATCTCCCATCGCCATTACTGCTAGCGGTAATTGATTAAAGACACGAACTTTTTGCGGAATGCCCATTACTCGCAAAACATCTTGTAAATTATGGGGCATTACAGCAAGTTTTCCAATATCTGCACCAAATTGGTTCATCACATTCACGCGATAAACTAATTCACCATCGGCAGGTGTTTTTTCAAAGTCATGAGAACTCATAATTATTTTTACAGCAGCATTTTTTAAATCGTTAATGAAATCACGTCCTAAAAATTGCGCTACACTCAATTCCACATCCATTAAATCAACCAAACCTAAATACGCAATATTCGTGTATAAGTTTTGATAGGCAGTTAAAGAAATGGATTGTTCGCCCCCTTCTTCTTTGGTTCTAAAGGTAAACAACAAAAGCTTATCCGTCATTTCACGAAGAACTGCTACAACATCATATACTTTTTCTAAGTCAGCAACATCATCAAAATAATCGACACGCCATTCAATAATTTCCGCAGCTGATTCATTCGCTCGCATACATTGTTCGATTATTTCCTTTTTTGTTGAGCCAACTAGCGGTACACAAATTTTTGGTCGTCCTGATCCGATTGTCATTTTTCGTACTTGCAACAAAAAAAACACCCCATTTTTTATTTTTTCACTTGATAGAAATAAACTTTTAGGTAATCTCCTTCTGGAAAATGTGGGTAAACAGCGAAATCACTAGGCAAATGATACGTAGCGATTTTTTCAAAGTCCACTCCTTTTTTCACAAAAGCATCTTCAATCATTTGTTGGAAACGTTGTGGTGACACATTGGCAGCATTAGTTGAAGCAATAATCACACCGTCTTTAGTTAAAATATCCACGCTATCTTCAATTAATTCACCATAATTTTTTGCCACACGGAAAACTTTCTTTTTATTACGTGCAAAACTTGGTGGATCTAAAACAATTAAATCAAAGCTTAATTCTTTTTTCTTAGCATACTTAAAATATTCAAAAGTATCCATTACATGGATTTTTTGTTGGTCTTCTGCTAATCCATTCACAGCAAATTGCTCTTTAGTCTTAGGTAAACTTCTTTTCGCTAAATCGACGCTTGTTGTTTGAATGGCCCCCCCCATTGCTGCTGCAACTGAAAAAGCACCTGTATAACTAAACATATTTAAAACGGTTTTGCCTGAAGCAAAGCCCTCTGCTAACAATCCTCTTACCTCACGTTGATCGAGAAAAATCCCAGTCATTAAACCTTCATTTAGATACGTAGCATATTGAATGCCATTTTCTTTTATCACTAACGGTTCTGGTGCCTGTTCGCCGTACACAAATTGACTTTCTGGCAAGGTGGATTCAAAACGAATTTTCTCATACGCACCTTTAATTTCTGGAAACACTTCTTGGAAAGCTTCTACTATAGTTGCCTTTTGATGATAAAACGTTTCATTGTACCAAGAAAAAACGGCATATTCATTATATAGATCAATAATTAGACCGCCCAATTCATCGCCTTCACCATTAATTACACGAAAAGCAGTTGTTTGCGCATCTGCATAATAAGCTTGGCGCTTTGCTTTAGCAGTTGCAAATCGTTGTACAAAAAAATCATGATTAATAGGACAATTCTCTCTTGTTAAGAGCCAACCAATCCCTTTATTTTGTCTTCCTAAATAGCCTTGTGCTAGATATGTTCCTTTCGAATCAGTAAAAGTTACCCATTCGTTTGTCTCAATTTTTTGTACTAAATCTTCTTCTTGAATTAAAGGATAGCCTTTTTTGATTTTTTTGGCTGCTTGTTGCGTCACTTTAATGTTCATATTTCCTCCACCTGCTTTGTACTCATTGTATGTAGTATAACAAAAACATTTTTCTTTGTCTGCCACCTCTGATTTTAAAGAAAAATTTAATTTCACAAAGGTTCTTCTTATTTCATTGACACACTTTCTACTCCTTAGTAGAATAATAGAGATGATTGAAAATAAGTGAACCTGTTTTTCACGAAAGATTTCAAGAAAGTGGGGAGTACTCCTTTGAAAAATTTAAAAATACCAAATTTCTTAAACACTCGTATGGGCTTCTTCAGCTTACTAGCTGTTTTGTTTTGGATTAAAAATATCGCTGCATACATGACTGAATTCAATTTAGGAATCGAAAGTCCAATGCAGTATTTTATTTTGTTTATTAATCCAATCGCAACGACCTTGTTACTATTGTCGATTGCCCTATATGTGAGACGAACGAAACTATCTTATATTACTATGATGCTTATTTATTTTGTTATGACCGTCTTGCTTTTCTCAAATGTCACTTACTATCGCGAATTTACTGACTTTATTACTATTAATACGATATTAGGTGCCGGAAAAGTTGCAGAAGGTTTAGGACAAAGTGCATTGAAATTGTTCCATCCAACCGATATTTTTTATTTCATTGACTTCATCTTATTAGGTGGCGCTTTGATGACGAAAAAAATTAAAATGGATAAACGTCCAATTCGTGCTCGAGTTGCTTTAGCTGTCTCAACACTAGCAGTCATGATTTTTTCAGGTAACCTTTTCTTAGCAGAAACCGATCGCTCTGGCTTATTAACTAGAACATTTTCTCGTGATTACCTTGTTAAGTACTTGGGCATCAACGCTTTTACTGCTTATGATGCGGTTCAAACTTACAAAACCACTCAAGTTCGTGCCGAAGCTAGTCCAAATGACATGAAAGAAGTTGAAGATTATGTTAAAGGACATTACGCTCAACCAAATGATGATATGTTTGGAATTGCTAAAGGCAAAAACGTCATTTATATTCACTTAGAAAGTACACAACAATTTTTAATTGATTATAAATTAAAAGACGAAAATGGTGTGGAACATGAAGTAATGCCATTTGTTAATAGCATTTACCATGACAAGAGTACCTATAGCTTTGATAATTTCTTCCATCAAGTAAAAGCGGGTAAAACCAGTGATGCTGAAACTTTATTAGAAACATCTTTATTCGGACTAAACCAAGGTGCCTTCTTCACGCAATTTGGTGGTAAAAATACCTTTGAAGCGGCTCCAGATATTTTAAAACAAACGCAAGGTTATACAACCGCCGTCTTCCACGGAAATTCAGGAAACTTCTGGAACCGTAATGAAATTTACAAACGTTTTGGTTATGATTATTTCTTTGATGCTTCTTATTATGATGTCAATGAAGAGAATTCATTCCAATATGGCTTGCATGATAAGCCATTCTTTGAACAATCTGCGCAATATCTAGAACATTTACAACAACCGTTTTATTCAAAATTTATTGCTGTATCTAATCACTATCCATATGCTGAGTTTACCAATGATGATGCTGGTTTCCCAATGGCAGATACGCCAGATGAAACAGTCAATGGCTACTTTGCTACAGCGAACTACTTAGATAAAGCTGTTGAAGAATTCTTCAATTACCTAAAAGCAAGTGGTTTATATGATAATTCAGTGATTGTTTTATATGGTGACCATTATGGCGTATCAAATGGTCGTAACCGTAGTCTTGCAGAATTAGTTGGCAAAACAAGTAGCTCTTGGAATGATTTTGACAATGCACAAATGCAACGTGTGCCATTTATGATTCATATTCCTGGTCAAGAAAATGGTGGCATCAATCATACGTATGGTGCGCAAATCGATTCTCTACCAACGTTATTACACTTATTAGGGATTGATACTCAAAATTACATTCAATTAGGACAAGATTTGTTCTCTAACGATCATAAAGACTTAGCTGTGTTCCGTGATGGTTCATTTATGACTTCAAAATACACGTTCTATAATGGTACGTTGTATGACAATGAAACCCAATTACCAATCACTGAACCATCTGAAGAGCTCCAAGCCCAAATTGATGAATTACAAAAAGAAGCGAATCAGCAATTAGAAATCTCAGATAAAATTAACAATGGTGATCTGCTTCGTTTCCATACAGGTAGCGGCTTAGAACCAATTGATCCATCTGAGTATAGCTACAAAAACATTATGGAACGCTTATTAGAACAAGAAACAACACTGGGAGAGCAATCGACAAGTGTCTTCTCACAAAACAATAATCAATCAACCGTTGATTTATACGATACAAAATCTTACAAAGACTATCACCCATCAGAAACAAGTGAAGAAACAGTGACTTCGACTTCTGAAAGTGAAGCAAAATAAAAAAAGGATCCGTTACTATATATAAGGTAACGGATTCTTTTTTTTAATATAAGATATTCATATTTTTTTCAAATTCCTCTTATATACTTAAAGATAAGAAAGGAGGAAGCAAATCGTGTTTAAGTTCGCACTAGCCAGCATGAAGTATCATAAACATGCCACCTTCATTTACATAGTCTTCTTGACCATGAGTAGCTGTTTGTTTTTATTAATAGATAGTCTCCGCGAATCTGTACCTGTTTTAATCAAGCAGACACAGGATTTAATTGATGCATCCGGTTATCAAGAAGAAAAACAAGCTGTTTTTCAGCAGTTGCACACAAATAGTCAACGGTTATTACTTTATTATGACCAACTACGTTCATGGTTGCTAGTGGCATTTAGTATTATTTTCTTCTTTCTACTGTTATTCTATCAACGAAAAAAAGTGCAAGAATTTACTGTATGGTACCAATCTGGAAGTTCATTTTGGAATTGGGTGAGCTTGAATTTAAGTGAATGTCTCATTCCACTACTTATAGTAACAATTGTTTTCTCGTTTCTCTTTCTATTTTATCAACATGCTATTGGAAAATTTATTTTAATGATTCATTTAGAATTTATCAATCATGTGAACGGCACATCACCTAATGTTCATTTAAGTGAAACCCATACTGTGAATCAGTTATTTATTCGTTTTCCAACAACCAATGATGCATTAATTGCGTCTATACAACTAACAAGCAAAGAATGGTTAAGTATTTTCTTTACGACTCTTTGGAAAACAATCCGTACCTTGTTTCTAACAATTTCACTAATTGGTCTTACAACACTCACAAGTTATAGTTATTGGAGGTATCGACATTGGAACAACTCATCCCATTAAATCAACTAAAGTCAGGATTCTATTTAATTACACGTGATGACTGTAAACAAGATATGTTCCAAACTACGGCTGTTCAACCCCAAGAGGTTGGAAATATCACCAATGATTTACAGGTTTTGCCATTCCTATCTTTAAAAGATAATTTGTTACTCGGTGTGAAACGTCGGATGAAACTTAAATTGCGTTTTTATTTATTGTATATGGAACTATCACCTGATGTCTTTACACAATCAATCGATGAGCTTTCTTCATTAGATAAACTCAAATTACAGCTGATACGTCAACTATTGCAACAGAAAAAAGTCCTCTTTTTAACGCATTGTTGCGAATCGCTATCGATTCAAGAAATTCAATGGTTCTTACCATTTTGCCAAGAACTCGCTCACTCACAACAATTAAAAATTCTTTTATTTAGTTCAGATAAACAATTGACCACTACACCCTATATTGATAAAATTCTCTAAAAAAATCCCGAACAAAGCGCCATAAACGCGCAAGTGTTCGGGATTTTTATTGTTGCTATATTAATCTTTAATCTCTGTATCAGGGAAACTAATTCTAAAAGTTGTCCCTTGATTTAATTCACTTTTCACATCAATTTTTCCTTTATGCAAACGGACTAACTGTTGTACAATCGGCAGGCCTAAACCAGACTCACCAAATTTACGATTCTTACGTGAGGGATCGACTTTATAATATCTATCCCAAATATTTTTCAACTGTTCTTCTGTCATACCGATACCTGTATCTGAAATCTCAATAATGGTTTCTAAGTAACCTTTTTCGATTTTTACACGAATTTCGCCATCTTTTGTAAATTGAATAGCATTTTGAATAATATTTACCATGATTTGCACAAAACGATCATAATCAGCAAAGATGTCGATTTCTTGTGTAGTTTCCAAAATAAGTTGGTCATTAGCAGGCTCGGCCTTACTTTCTAATTGAGATAAAATGGTTTTCAAGGCATCGGTAGCATTGAATTTTTTTACAACAATCGAAATTTGATTGGTTCGAATTTTTTCATAATCTAGATTTTCATTTACTAAACGAATCAAGCGCTCTGTTTCGTTTTTCATTAAGCGAATTGCATTTTCTTTTTGATTTTCTGGAATGGCATTGTACTCCAAACCTTCTAATAGACCATTAATAGTTGTCAAAGGTGTACGCATTTCATGAGAAGCATCTGCCATAAATTGTCGACGGCGCTCTTCTTGGCGCTTAATCTCTTCTTGTGATTCTTTCAAGGAGAAGGTCATTTGATTAAAGTCTTCTGCTAGTTCATCAAACTCATCGCGATTATGGACTGGTAAAATGATATCAAAATTCCCATTAGCGACTTCTTTGGTGGCACCTTTCATTCGATTAATTCGCCGTACTTGGAACATCGCATAAAAGTAACTAATGATTAAAGCTACAATTCCCGACAACGCAAATCCTTTAATTAAATTCAACGTAAATTCATTGGCGGTATCTTGGATATTTCGAGCCGGTTGTGTCACAATCAACGCTCCATAAAATTCATCGTTTAAATTTACAGGAATCATTGTATAAGACGTAGTTCCTTTTTTCCCAAAAATATCTTGTTGCAAGGTTACTTGTGGTGTCTGACCTTCTTGTAATTTATCCCAATACTCTTGACCAGGAAATACTATTTGTCGATCGTTGGTTACTGGATACAAAACATCGCCATCGTATTTTAAAAACACAAACGTTACATCTTGTTGGTTTAACGTCATTTCTGAAATAGTCAACGCCCGAATTAAGTCCAATTCCAAATCATAAGATGGAATTGTGTCGCTGGTTGCATGCATTACTTTGACAACTGCGTTTGCATACCCCAATAGTTGATTGTAATTATTGGTTTCTATGGTTTGTCTTGTCATTTGAATAAAGGCAATCCCCAATGTCATCAACGTAATGCCAATAACAAACCAAAAAGCTAGTAATTGTTGATAAAGATATCGCATTAGGCAACACCTGAATCATCAAATTTATACCCAACGCCCCATACAGTTTGAATCACTTGTGGACCCACTTTTTCAATTTTTTGTCGCAATTTTTTAATGTGCGCATCTACTGTACGCTCATCACCAAAATATTGGTAGTCCCAAACAAGTTCTAACAATTGTTCACGCGAGAACACTTGGCGTGGTTTTTTCGCTAAGGTGTACAATAAATCAAATTCTTTAGGCGTTAAACCATCAATCGGTTGGTTATCTAAATAGGCTTCACGTGTTTTGGTATTCATTTTAAAATGGTCTGTTTCTACATCAAATGTTTGATCGTCATCCGCAGAAGCGATGACTTTTTCAGCTAGTTCACTACGGCGATGCAAAGCTTTCATCCGAGCAATCAGTGTTAGCGGGCTAAATGGTTTTGTTACATAATCATCGGCTCCCATCTCCAAACCAATTACTTGATCGCTTTCAGAATCACGTGCAGTCAACATGATAATCGGTACTGTACTTGATATTTTACGGATTTCACGCGCAACTGTCATCCCGTCCATGCTTGGTAAGTTCAAATCAAGGGTAATCATATCCCAATGTTCTGGTTCTGCCAAAAACGTGTCTAGCCCTTCCTTTCCGTCATATTTAAAGGTTGCTTCCCAGCCTTCATTTAGAAAAAACATTTGCATCATTTCTGATACGGATTCATTGTCTTCAATCATTAATATATTCATTCTTCTTCACCTCTATGTTGTAAATCAAACTTTTTTAATTTTGTTTCAATACAGCCAAACATCGGCGCAATAAACCAAGGAATTGCTAACATTTCGACAATAAAAAAATTTGTTCGATGTGTATAATTCAAAAAAAAGCCGATAGCTGCCATGATAAAACCAACGAATAAAAAGAAGCGGGCGCTTACCATTTGTGCATATGCCCAATGCGCTTGGCTCTGCTTTGATAAATAAGAACGATACCCATAAACCAAATTCTCCATCTTAGCTGGCAATAATAAAAAGGCTAACCCAATGACTAGAAAAATACCACCACAATACAAAAAAATCATTTTGACACTCCTAGTTTACATTCTTGTTCTAGTATACTCGAAATTTCGTTTCACACCAACAACTTCATATTTTCTACTATAAATATTTGTCTTTTTTTCATTCTTTGTTAAGATAAAGAAGATACAATTTAAAGGAGAGTAATTTATGACCTATCAAGCACTAGCTTTTTTTGATTTAGATGGTACTTTATTGGACCAGCATTCCAAAATCACCCCTGAAATTACTGAAGCAATGACACAATTAAAAAACAACCATGTCTTACCCATCATCGCAACTGGACGGACAGAAACTGAAACACATCATATTCGTGAAGCAGCCGGTATTACATCAAATATCGTGATGAATGGTGCTTTTATCCGAATTGATGGAGAAGAAGTTTATAATGAAACAATTGATCCGACTATTTCTGAACGAATGCTTCATGCTGTTGAACAAAAACAACATGCTTTGTCGTTTTATAATCCGACTGGTTATTGGTCAACTGATTACAACGATAACATGCACAAAGCGTATAACTTTATTCACAGTAAAATGCCTACAATCGATCCATTAGGCTATAAAGAAAAAGACGTGAACATGTTATTGATCCTTTCACAAGATGGCGATGAATATTATCATGAATTATTTCCAGAATTGACTTTCTATCGAAATGGTCCTTATTCAATTGATACGGTCAATAAAGGAACGTCAAAAGGAAAAGCTGTGAACAGATTGCAACAGTTAATGAACTTAGAACATGTACCAACATTTGGTTTTGGTGATGGCAACAATGATTTTGCCCTTTTAGAAGCTTGCGACCATAAAATTGCCATGGGAAATGCTGTCGATGGCTTGAAAGAAATCGCCAGCTTTGTCACGAAAAAAAATACAGAGGGTGGCATCATTCACGCCTTGAAGCATTTTGATTTAATTTAACAGAATAGAAAAAACTGTCACCTTAATTATCCTTAAGGTGGCAGTTTTTCTTATAACTTTCTGTAATCAATACATTCAATGTCTCTTTCAATAATTTGTTGTTTTACTCTAGGATCAATCAACATTTCCACTTCTTGTGTACGTGGAATCAATAGAGAAGAATTAGCTAAAATAAACGCATCTAAGTATCCTGGATGAAAAATCATCATACTCACACCATCTTCATGCAAATGATCAAGCATGTTCTCAAATGTTTGATATGGATTATAGTTTTTACTCATACTCTCCATTATCAAATAAACTTTTGTCTGATTAATTTGAACAGAAGCATCTTTTTCTAAGGAATTAGGCTCCGCTTCCTCAGGTAATCCTGAATAGACTAAGTCATGCTCTTTTGCAAAAAACTCTAATGCTTTAAAAAAGTTCGCACTAGCAATCGCATGACCTTCAAAATAATCGGGCTTCTTACCAAATAATGCTAAAAAACGATGATATTGTGCTTCAATTTCAATCAAAGCTTCCTCAAAAACGACAAAATCTGATGTGGCTTCACGATATTCTTTTGAAGATTTAAAATTCCCCTTTTCATCTACCATTGATGGAATCTGTGTAGCATCAGAAATTGGTTTTCCCACACAAATATTCGTATGTTGCCCAAATGCAATATCCTCGTTTATTAGTAATGAAACACCATGTTGTGTTGCTGGCATATTGACCATTACGCCCACACTTTGAATCAATCCTTCTTTCACCGATTTTTCAATACCGTAGTTTACAGCTTCTGAATAACCTAAATCATCCGCTCTCAATAAAATTTTATTCATATTTTCACCTTCTCTTTACTTGTTACACCTAATCCATAAGTCACAATTGCTGTTACAACAAAACCAAGACCACACGCAATCAAGCCATTAATCGTATTCGCATTTGTCCCTCCAAAAAATCCGGTCATTGAAATAAAACTAGCAACTGGGATTAAAGAGTACATTGTTACACCTGTAATTCCTGCATACAAACCGCCAACAAAACCGCCGACAATCAATCCAATAAATGGTTTTTTATAGCGTACTCCTAAGCCATACAACGCTGGTTCGGTCACACCTCCAATAAATGAAGCGATTAAAAAGGAAAATGCTAAGGCCTTCTCTTCTTTATTTCTAATTCTTAAAAATGCTCCTAAACTCATTCCAGCTACACACATACTTGCTACGACAGCAGCTGGTGATACCACAGATTCTTGACCACTCTGAGCAAATACTGTAATCATCGTAGTAATCATTAATAGGTGCATACCTGTCATAACCAAAAATTGCCACAATGCTGCAATTACTGCGACAGCTAAGAAACCACCTAAAGAATCCAAGGATAATAAGAAACGACTGATGTATTCCCCTACGATAAATCCGATTGGACCTAAGACAATTAATGAAATTGGCAACATAATTACTATTGTTAATGTCGGAACAAAAATAGTAGCTAAAGTAGCAGGGATCATTTTTTTTAAAAAGCCTTCAATATATGACATAATCCAAACAGATAAAATAATTGGAATAACTGTACTCGTATAATTTTGAGTGTTGGCAGGAATACCAAAAACGGTAAAGTTGACTCCTTCTGTTGCCAATTGAATTAAAACGGGATGAATCAAAATTCCACCCAAAAACATGCCCAAAACAGGTGTTACGCCAAATTTACGACTGGCTGTATACCCAATCATGATTGGGAAAAAATAAAATCCTGCATCCCCTACAAAAGTTAATAACGTAAATAGGTCGCTTCCTTCTGCCAAAATCCCTAACATAGAGGGACCTAGCAAAGCAACTGCCATTTTAAACATAGATGCAGCAACTAAAACTGGAATCAGTGGGGTTAAACTGCCTGCTAATCCATCTAAAATTTTATTGCCTGCAGATTTAAACGTTAATTTTTCCTTTTTATCAGATGAAATACTGCCCAAAGTTTCTTCTTGTAATCCTGCTTGTTGCATGAAAGCTTCATATACCCGTGGCACCGTTTGACCAATAATAATTTGAAATTGACCACCGGATTGTGCTACCCCTAATATACCATTGATTTGTTTTATTTCTGCTTCATTTACAATACTAGCATCTTTCAAATTTAAACGAAGTCTCGTCATACAATGAGTCGCATTAGCAACGTTATCCTTTCCTCCAATACTTATTAAAATATTCTCTGCCATTTGTTGATACTTCTCACTCATACTTATCCCTCCATATTTTTTTCATATAATCGGTTGATATGGATCATCAAATACAATAACTCATCATTCGACGTTTCAATCCGTAAACGTTCTTTAATCAAGATTGCTACTTTCACAGCAATTTCAAAAATTTGTTGATGCTCTTTTTTTATACTGTCTAATAAATGATTACTTTTGTTGATAAACTGCCCATCATTTCTCACTCGCTTGAAATAATACAACATATGCATTTGAAATCGATTATAATTAAATTCTTGACGATCGATTGCTATATCCAGCTCGTCTTCTACTAAACTTGTAATTTGTTCAATCGTTTCATCAATTGCCAATTCTTCTTGTGTCATTTTATATTCTTCTTGACTGTTCAAAAAATGAATCGTTATACTCGTGATTTCACTTTTCGGTAAAGAAACTAAGAGTTTTCTTTGAATAATTTTTACTGCTTCCGTCGCTAAATGAGTTTCTTTAGGATACAATTGCTCCATCTCATGTGAATAATTTAATTTAGCGTCTTTATAAGTTGATAAACTTTGGATGGCAAATTGAATATGATCGGCTAAACTAAAAACCAACGTAGGATTTAATTGTTCGTTTAATTCTTTTTGTGCCATAACCACTATTTCTGTACTAACATCCATAATTTCTTCAGATATTTCATTTAGCAATAACTCAAAATGTTTATTCAACTTATAAAATGTCATTGTAATTTGACTAAGGTCTGCTAATTCATATGGCGTTTTAGGAAACCCAATGCCTTTTCCAAACGCAATTAAATGGTTGCCTTTACTATCCACACACTCAGCAACATTGTTATTGATTTTTTTTATCACTTTCATTACTTTCACCCCACAAAAAAACTCCCTGAATGCATACTCCACCCCTTTCAGGTATGGTAATGCCTCCAGAGAGTAACAATCCATTTATTTTTCATAATTTACCACATTTAGAAAACGCTGTCAATATTTTTTCTAGCAATAAAGAGACTACCTTGCCAACAATTGACATAAAAAAGCTTCAAATCATTGTTAAACAATGATTTGAAGCTTTTTAGCCATATGGAGGCGGCGGGAGTCGAACCCGCGTCCAAACATATCGCCACTCAAAAATCTACGCTCATAGTCAGTTCTATTTAAGAGATTCGCTTAATAAATCGCCGAGTGACAGGCTACTTATATCGCTAGTCTGATGATCTCTTCTAAATTTTACAGACGGAAAAATTTAGCGTATCCCACTTAGAATAGGACCCTGACCCGAGCACATGGGCGATGCCGGGAGGATCTACGTTAACTGTTTTTAGGCAGCTAAAGCGTAAGAGTTATTGTTTTTAGCAGTTATATTTAACTGTAACGTTTTTACGTAGACGTAACCTACGAAGCGCAATTCAAGTTCGAACTATGCCTGTCGAATCCGTAACGCCCCCTTATAAAGGGGGTATTGCTACCGAATATTAGTATAACACAACTCCGCTTGATTTCAACTAAAAAGTTTTGACCAGTCTTGACTAATCAACATTTGTCATAATTGACGTAAAATTTTACAAAATGTAACAAAACTCATCTAATTGTAATCGTTTTTCATGCTACTATTTTTTATATAAAAAGGAGGACGAGATTATGGAAGAATTATTCTTTGCACCTTTTGATTGGTTATACGGGATTCTCTCGGGTAATGGTAAATAATAAAACGAGACAGAAGGTATTTCAGAACTTCCTGTCTCGTCTTTTTTATTTCACTTCACCAATTACTGTTTTAGCTGTATATTGGCCTGTTTTAATATCCAGTGTCGCACTTTCACCATTCGTCCAAATGACCATCGTAGTTGTCGGTTTGTTTTTGGATTTTAGATAGTCTAAATCGACAGTTGCCAATTGTGTATCAAAATCGACTTCTGCACCTTCTTGAACTAAAATGTCAAAACCATTTCCTGCCAATTCGACTGTATCAATACCAATGTGGAGTAATACCTCCAACCCTTTTTCATCGACTAGTCCTAAAGCATGTTTAGTTGGAAAAATACTAGTGATTTTTCCTTTAATCGGTGCATATACCTTTCCTTCAGATGGTTGAACGGCAAAACCATCACCCATTGCTTTTGAAGAAAATACCGCATCTTCTACTTCAGTAATAGGGATCACTTGACCTGTCATCGGACTAGCAATTTCATTTCTTTTCTTTTTAAATAAATTAAACATAACCTATCCTTTCTTATAACTGTGCCACAACCTCACGACATTTTTGAGCAACTTCTTTTGCTAATTGACTAGCAAGACCTGTATAATTTTCTGGTTTTAACATTTCTAATAATTCATCTTCGGTAAAGGCTGTTCGCACATCCTCATTAGCCAACAATACATCACGATAATTTTGCTTTGTCAGTTCTGATTCAATTGCTAACTCATAAACCAATTCATGTGCTTTATCTTTACCAATCCGTTGTGCAAAGAACATCATGATATATTCACTATTATCCAACCCTTTATTCATATCCGCATTTTGAGCTAACCGTTCTCTATGAATAGTTAATGTACGAGTTAATTCTTCCGCACGAATCAAAATTTCTGTCATTAGTTCCATTGCTTCTGTGACAATGCCATCAAATAACATATTTGATGTACTATCTGCTTCAAAGGGACGTGCTGCTGAATAGTAACCTACAGAAGTTAAACTATATAGTTTTTGTGCGTTAGCAATCATACCTTTTGATAATTTAGGATTGATTTTATGTGGCATTGTACTACTACCAACTGTCCCTTTACTAAAGCCTTCTGACACTTCACCGAATTCTTCAATTGATGTTTGAAAAATTTCCTCTGCAATTTTGTGTAAATTATTAGCTAATAAAGCGATACAGTTAATGTATTCAATTTTAGGTGAGCTAATATTTCGTGAAGGAATCATCATCGCAGGCATTTCTAAAATTTCTGCCACTCTCTCTTGAACAGCTATTCCGATTTCTCCCGTTGAATTGAAAGCCCCCACTGCTCCACCCATCATGGTTGTAAACACTCTTTTTTCTACTTCCTGCATACGTTCTACTGAAAGTAAAATTTCTGAAATCCAAACCGCTACTTTATACCCATACGTGATTGGAATGGCATGTTTTCCATGCGTTCTCCCTGCCATGACTGAATCCGCTTCTTGCTCTGCTAAAGTTGCTAAATTATTTAAAATATCTTTTGTAAAAGCTAAGAATTGCGCATGAATTTGTTTGGCTACTAAATTTTGTGATGTCTGTTGAATGTTTTGTGTTGTTGCACCATAGTGAATATATTTACCACTCTCTTCTCCACAAGCTAAAACAAAAACTTTTAGGAAAGGGACAAATCCATGTCCCACTTTCCGATAAATTTCATCCATTTTAATAAAGTCTAGATTTTCAACTTTCGCCTTTTGAACAATCGTTTCTGCTGCTTCTTTAGGAATCACGCCTAATTCACCTTGTGCTTGAGCTAAAGCTGCTTCTACATCCAACCATGTTTGGTATTTTGCCTTGCTACTCAACAGTTTTTTGATACCACGATCATCCAATGATTTACTCATCGAATCATATAATGCGCCCATGGAATCACCCCTTCTTCATTTCATCGTCCACAGCATTGCGGACAAATTCTACATAAGGACCAAATACAACGTGTATATGATTCTCTTGTGGGAAAAATACACCGGATGTTCCTGAATCCTTGACCACTTCTACATCCACTTTTGTTTGATCTTTCAAGTCAATACGTAAACGAGAAACACAGTTATCAACATTTTTGATATTCTCTTTCCCACCTAAACCTTGAATAACAATCGCCGCAATTTTATCAAATTGTTTTTCAGCTAATAACGTATTGTTTTTCAAGCCTTTTTCACGCCCAAGTGTTTCTAAGTTGAAGCGAACAATCGCAAATTTGAAAACAAAATAGAATACAACAAAGTTAATTGCTCCTAAAATTAATAGATTCCACCAGTTTGTATTTTCATACATTAGTCCAAAGATTCCAAAGTCAAAAATAGTTCCCCGAATATAACCGATACCGATATTTAAGAAGTTCAATGGAATAGCCATAATTCCACATAATACCGCATAAACAACAAACAATTGTGGAGCGATAAATAGAAATGAAAACTCTAATGGTTCTGTGATATTGCCTAAGAAAGCTGTTAATACAACGGTTAAAATAGCACCTTTAGCAATTTTTTTATTATCTAAAAAGGCTGTGTGATACATTGCCAAACCAATTGCTGGAACACGGAATAATGTAGTCAACATTTGTCCAGTTGCTAGATATTTGAATAAATCTGGTGCTAATTTCCAAGCCGCATTATCTGGGCCTAAATCAAACAATACTTTGTTTGCTGCATTTAAAATCCCAATATATTGTTGGCCATCAATCATGTAGACCCCACCCGCTTCAGTAAAACGAACAATCGATGCTAAAACATGATGCAAACCAAATGGAATCAATGCTCGATGTGCAAACCAATAAACACCAACACCAAAAACATCATTCATAAAGATTGGTGAGATAAAGATTAAGAATTTAGTAAAAAGTCCCCAGACAATCGGAATGATAAACCCAACGACAATCATATAGAAGAAAGTCGCAATCGGAACAAATTTCTTTCCACCAAAAAATGCAAAGGCTAGTGGTAATTGTGTCTTGTAGTATTTATCTGTACAATATGCAGCAACTAAACCAGCAATAATCCCACCTGCTGCATCCAATTTCAAGGTTTGAATCCCCAAAACAATTCCTTGTCCTACTTCAGACATTACCTCAACATCAGCTATAGCTCCAGTGAGCGTTAAATAAACATTTACAACAATTAATAAGGTCACATATCCCAAAACTGAAGAGAACACTGCAATTCCTTTATCAATTTTTGCCATTCCATACGCAACCCCCATGGCAAATAATAACGGAATATTTTCAAATACGACGCTGGTGATTGTTTTTAAACTATTTAAAATTGCTTGAACAGCTGGCGTGCCTAGCCATGCCAATTGTTCAACCATATAGCTTTGTGTTAAGGCATTCGTTAATCCCATCACCATACCGATTGGAGCCATTACCCCAATTGGTAGTAGTAGCGAGCGACCAAATTTTTGTATTCCTTTCTTTATATTATCTTTTTTCATTTTATTTCCTCCTTTAATTTTATGACCTTAGCATAAATTGAAATCGGTTACGCAACAAGGTTCATTGTTGTTCGTTTTTCTTTTCAATAAATAACCATGAAGGACTAAATGAACATGATATACTTTCATTAGGAGATGATTTTATGACTATCAACACATTTTCGTTATATGTTGCCAATCGTGTACAAGAAGCACACCAAATCAAAATTGACTTATTAGCAAATAAAACCAACCGTTCCTCAGCAACAATTCGTCGAGCGATTCACACATTAAATGATTATTTACCTTTGAATAAACAATTTATTGTTACCGAATCAACGATTATTAACCAACTGAGTTATACTGAATTTGTTCATTTTATTCAAGAATTGACTATTTCAGATTTTTCAACTACAGGAGAAGAACGTCTCCAATTCTTACTTTGTTTATCAATGACCAATGACTTTACTAATTTTTCGAAGCTTTATGAGCTGTTAGAAATCAGTCAATCCACGAAAAAAAAAGATCGCCCCATCTTCTCACAGCTTCTTCAACAAGCTGGTCTGACTTTGCACTCATTTAGAGGAAAAGGTGTCTCAATTATTGGCGATGAATTAACCTTACGAATCAAAGCTGCGTTAATTTTGAGTAAAATTATTGAAATTGATGAAGAAAATAAAATCGTTCCTCGACAAGCAAATAATCCTTGTGAGCAATTATTGTATTCTTTAATCAATAATCTGTTTGACCCAATAGCTGAAGAAAGCTCATTGCATCAGTTTATCAACAAACATGCCTTAACTTTAAACTATACTTCCATGAAATTTCTGTATGTATATTATTCACTTAGTTTGCGTAGACAACAGCTAACGCATTTCATTGACCATCGAAACAATGTACCTGTCAAAATTCATGAGTACAGACTATTTCATCACGAGCAGGAAGATTTCGCTTTGAGTATGATATTGGCTAGTTTAGATAATCATGGAAAAATTATGTACCCGAATGATTCATTAGTCATAACCTGTCGCACACAGTTATTTTCTTATGTAGAGGATCGGATACATACTACGTTCTACTCAAAAGAACAACTGGCGCGCAATCTCGATCAGTATCTTTATAAATGTATTATGCGCCATTTCTTAAACTATGATTTTTACGACAATAAATTAGATGACGTCAAAAAAGAATTTTCTTTTTTATATCAATTGGTCGAATATTGCTACCAGCGTTATTTATCAAAAAAAATCACCCTTGATGAACATCAACTTAGTACGTTAACCTTAATTTTTCGTGAACATGTCTTGAAAAATAAAATTGCTGGTAGAAATTTGAAAAAAATTGTCATTATCACCAATTCAGCAAAAGAAAAAAGCAATTTTTTCTCACAACAGTTACTCTATTACTTTGATACACAAGTGATTGCTATTTTAAATATTAACGAATTGTATCAATTAAAATATTTAAAATTTGATAATCTGATGACTTTCTCGAATCGTATTTCTACGATTTTAAACGAAAATGGTTTTCCAAATATTAAAGTTAATTATTATTTCCACCCGACCGACATCGACTATTTAACCAAATTAAATTTTTCAAATAATTCGCACCGTAAACTAATCGCTGCTGATTTTGTTTCTGAAATTCAACAATGCCCGTCGGAATCACTCAGTCACTATTTAAAAGACACCTATCCCAATTTTTTTGTCTAAATAAAAAAACACCTGAACGTTAGAGACAAATACATTCCTCTCTAACATTCAGGTGTTTTTAGCACTCTTTGATAGCAAAATTTTATTTAATGCTTAACATTAATTCAACATATTTTTCTAGAAATTCTCGGTCAATGGTATCGTAACTATGAGTTTGGCTGCTATCAATATCTAATACGCCAATCAACTTACCATCTTTAATCATTGGCACAACAATTTCAGACATTGCTGCAGAGTCACAAGAAATATAATTTTCATGTTCTTTAACGTTATCAACAATCAAAGTTACTTGTTTTTCGGCAGATTCGCCACAGACCCCTTTACCTAATTTAATCCGTGTGCACGATACTCTGCCTTGAAAAGGACCTAAAATTAATTCGCCTTCTTCAAATAAATAATACCCGGCAAACACTGTATTTTCTAATGTTTCATTTAAGATGGCAGAAGAATTCGATAGACTGGCAATCCAGTTTGTTTCTGCTTCTAATAAGCCTTTTTGTTGGGCTAGCAATAATTCATACGCTTGGCGTTTTTTCTCTTTGTCCAAATGGTTCACTCCTTAGTCATCTAATTGATATTGAAAACGATAGCCGCGTCCATGAACAGTTCGTATATACTCAAAATTTCTGCTCTTTAAGGCAATTTTCCGACGTAAATTTTTTATGTGAGTATCGATTGCTCGATGGGTTCCTCGCTGATTGTTCAATAACACTAACAATTCATCGCGGGAATAAATACGATTAGGATGTTGCATAAATTGCAATAATAATTGATATTCAGAAGCTGTCAATAACACTTCTTGTCGTTCAACATATACTTGTTGTGTCTCTGTTTGTAAAATTAATTCGTCTTCATTATAACTTAAAGCTTCTGGTAAACGATAGCGTTCAATGATACGAAAAATGGCTTTAATCCGAGCAATCCATTCATTTTTTTCCATTGAAAAATCCCAAATAAGATCCATGCCTTCGTTTAGCAATTGACATCGTTCTTCAGCAGTTAAGGCATCATCAAAACAGATATACCATGTCTTTTCCTTAGACTCTTCTGCAAGTGGTCGCCATTCAAAGCGTTTGAACTGGTCTGGAAACACAAAAATTAAGTCTTGATTCTTTTCAATTTTATTAGAAAGCGTACAAGCGGCAAATGGTAATTCGGTTTTTAACCACTGGATATATGGTTGATAGCTTTCTGGTTGATGCGATAGTAATTGGATATTCATTATATCTCACCTCTCCCACATTATACAATGAAGAATATTTTTTCCAAATAACAGATTGTGTCAAATCGTTTAGGATTATTTCAATTAGGTTAAAATTAAAGATTTTTTTAACAAATTTTCATTCCCTCACACAAAACTCACATTGTTTCATTATATTGGATGAAGTGAACATTAAAAAAAGTGCGAGGTTATTTATGATTAAGTTAAAAAAAGTCGCATCAATGACTTTGTTAGCTGTTTTATTAGCTAGTCCTGCTCTTGCTGTAGCAGACGAATTTGATGCAAAAATTCAAGAACAAGACCAAAAAATTGAAGCTCTAGAAAAAGATCAAAAAAATGCGGAGAAAAAATTACAAGAACTTCAAACACACATTGGTCAAATTGAGCAAGAAATAGAAGACGTATTAGCTTCAAAATTGAAAGAAGAACAGCGTCTAAATGAAATAAATACAGAAATTGCAGATTTGAAAGAAGTGATTGCTCAACGAGATGAAAAATTGAAAGAGCAAGCGCGTGATGTGCAAGTCAATCATAATACTGATGATTTTCTAGCAGCAATTATCAATTCTGAATCAATTAATGAAGCATTCGGTCGTGCTTTAGCATTAAATACAATTGTTGATGCTAATAATGAAATTCTTCAAGAACAACAAAAAGATAAAGAACGCTTAGAAGAATTATCCATTGAATCAGAAGAACGTATACGCGTAATTGAGGAAAAAAGCGCAGAATTACATGAAAAGCAACAAGAGTTAGTTGAAGCTCAACTGGACCAGGAAGTGGCGATTCAAGAAATTCAAGTATCCGTAGCTACTGAGAAAAAACAAAAACAAAAATTCATCAAACAAAAAGAAGAAGCGGAACGTAAGCGTCAAGAACAATTAAAAGCTTTAGCTGAACAACGAGCTCGTGAAGAAGCAGCACGTAAGAAAATTGCTGAAGAAGAAGCTCGTGCAGCAGCTGAAGCAGAACGTCAAGCACAAGAACAAGCAGCCCAACAACAAGCTCAAACAAATGCTGAACAAGCAGCGATTCAAGAAGAGACGCAATCAGTTGCTGTCCCTGAACCAGCCACAACTAAAGTTGAGCGTGAAAATCTAGAAGTTGCGGCTCCAGCTGTTGAAACAAAAGTTGAGCGTCAAGAAGCTCCAGCTGTTGAAGAACCAGTTGTGGAACAACCTGTCGAAGAAAAAGATGAAACACCTGCTGCTTCATCTTCAAATTCATCTGGTTGGGCATCTCCTGTAAGTAGTATTTCTGTTTCAAGTCCATTTGGTATGCGTGCTAACCCAACAGGTGCCGGCACAGAATTTCACAATGGTATTGATTTAGTTGGTTCATCAGGTACTCCAATTTTTGCAGCGAAATCTGGAACAGTTGTCCAAACTGGGTTTGATCCTAGTGGTGGTAATTATGTCATTATCGATCATGGTGATGGTTATTTCTCTCACTATTTACACTTAAGCAGCATTGGCGTTGCTAACGGACAAACTGTGAGCCAAGGTGCCACTGTCGGAGGTATGGGGACAACAGGTAATTCAACCGGTGTTCATTTACACTTTGGTATTGGAACTGGCGTTTGGTCCGGTTTTGTAAATCCAGCACCCTTTATTGGCGCTTAATTTCATTATGTAGAAAAAAAGAACGAGCAAAAACAATGCTCGTTCTTTTTTTACTTATTTGACAACCATCACATTACAAACTGCATGGTTGACTACAAATGCCGTTGTGGAACCAATTAAAGCTTGCGAAATTGCGCCTTTTCCTGTCGAGCCCATGATAATTAAATCGATATCGTATTCTTCAGGAATATCGACAGCAATTTTACGTTTTGGCGACCCAACTTCGATGACTACATGTACATCATCAATTCCCGCAGCTTTTACTTCTTCAACTTTCTTCTCCATGAAATCTTCAACAAAAGTTTTTTCATCTTGTAACAATTTGGAAAACGCATAAGCACTTGTTGTCAACTCAACATCATTAATAATCCATGCTAAGTAGACTGTTGACTGATTACGTTTAGCAATTGCAACGGCTTCATCAAATGCCTTTTCTGACTTGGCGGAACCATCTACGGCAACTAATAAATTTTTATAAGTTTCTAACATTGTAAGCGCCTCCTTTTTCTTTATTATAACACTGTCGTTTCCAACAAGCAAAACTCACGATAATTAAATTTCTCGTTCGACTAGGTGATAATAAATTTTGGCTGTCAAAGAATAGACGACTAAATAAAGCAAAATAAAGCAGAGAACAACACTGATAGTTGCTTTAACAAATATATCACTTTGGGTAATTTCAAATAATAATAGTAATTGTTTCATCATTGGAAAAGCAAATACTACATGACTTAACGCCACAATTAAAGGTAAGCTAAACACCATAATAACCTGCTGATGAATGGTTTTTTTCACCTCTTGTTGACTCATTCCAACTTTTTGCATAATGATAAAACGACGACGATCTTCCAATCCTTCTGAAATTTGTTTGAAATAAATAATTAATGTCGTTGCTAGCATAAAAACAATACTTAATAGCAAGCCAATAAAAAAGAAACTGCCATCAAAAACATGCGCACTTTCAATCGCCACATCTTTAGTTTTCAAGCTATACGAATACGAACGTTGACTATTTAAACTACTTTCATTAACTATCTTAGTAAAGCCTTCAACAAAGTTTAGTCGCTGCTTACGGTCATCTTCGACAAAATTAAAGGACCAACGATATTCTTTTTCAATAATCCGTCTACCTTCTGTTATTTCAGGTATCGTTTCTTCTAACACTTGCTTGATTTGCTCTTCATTGCTAAAAACAAGCAATACAGTTGGTAATGGAATTTCTTGAAAAATCGGTGCTAATCGATTCGTATTTTTTACTACTTTAAATGTTTGACTATCTTTAAAATGAATTTCTTTTTCATTGGTTTTGCTTCCTAACTGATCAACCATCACCTCATCTTTTTTCAATGAATACGTCGAATTGGTTGCATGATTGTATTCATCTACGGAAATAAAGCGGTAATAAGTCGCTGAAATAAATTCAGCCGCACTACTAAAACTTGCATCTGAATCGCTCACCCATGTTAGCTGACCGTTTTTCTGCCCATAAGGTACTGCCTGAAATGTTTTTATATTCAACGAATCTGTAATCTGGATATTCATTTTTTCCGCTAACTCATAGGTAGTATCTTGCACGGTAGTCATTTTTATTGAAGGCGTGAACGTAATGTCATACGCATATTCAGCATCTAATTCTGCTTGTCGGCCAAAATACAAGCTAGCAGTCATCGCAATCGTAATTAGCGCCATCGTTGACAAAATACAAATACTCGCTAACCCCGCCGCATGTTGCTTCATACGGTACATCATTCCCGAAATAGCCACAAACGAACGCGGTCGATAATAAATTTCAGGTCGTTTTTTTAGAAATTTCAGTAACGTAATACTTCCTCCAATAAAGAGCAAATACGTTCCTAAAACAACAAATAATACCGCAATTAAAAATAAAAACATGGCTTGCATTGGCGAATGAATACTTAAGGCAATTCCATAACCGACAACTAAAGAAATACCGCCAATAACGGTCATAATAATTCGTGCTTTCGGTTCTTTTTCGCCTTTCTTATCACTAGTCAATAATTCAATGGGATTCGTTCGATAAATTTGACGACAATTCAACGCAAATAAAACACCGAATATCAACAAAAATTCCAAGGTTATCATTAAGATGCTAGCCATTGTCATTTGGGTAGTAAACACTTTTCCAATATCTAACATTTTTACTAAAACAAGCGCCGTAAACTTAAATAATACAAATCCTGCCAGTAACCCACTCATCAGCGAACACAGCAAGCCATAGATAATTTCCCAAAAAACGACTTGATACAACTCTTGTTTGCCTAATCCTAACACATGAAAAAGACCTAATTCACGTGTCCGTTGCTTCATCAAGAATTGATTAGCGTAAATGGCAAAAATCCATGTGAACACGACAATAACAATTTGTCCGAGATAAAAAGCGTGACGTACGCCTCCTCTTTCAGTGAGCGTATCCATCCCAGCATTGTGTACCAATAAATAAATTGTCGTATTAATCGCTACCATTAACGTCATTGCTATCAAAAAAGGTAAATAGATGGGAAGATTTTTCCGAATGTTTTGCCAACTTAATTTTGCAAAAAACATTTTATCCCCCCTTTGCCACTAAAGCAGTCATTGTTTCTGTAATCGTCTCAAAAAATTGTTGATTGTCTTTTTCGCCACGATAGATCTGATGAAAAACTTGACCATCCTTAATAAAAAGCACCCGATTCGCATGACTAGCTGCTAAAGAGCTATGCGTAACCATTAAAATAGTTTGCCCGTTATCATTTAAACGTTCTAACACTTGTAATAATTGACTAGAAGTTTTTGAATCTAATGCTCCTGTGGGTTCATCTGCTAAAAGTAATTCGGGTTGTGTGACGATGGCACGAGCAATCGCCACTCGTTGCTGTTGTCCTCCTGATAGCTCATACGGATATTTTTCTATTAGAGAATCAATCCCTAAAGCCGTGGTGACAGATATTAAACGCGTTTGCATTTTAGAATGCGGCATCCGCGATAAGACTAGCGGCAATAAAATATTATCTTTGACAGAAAAATTTTCTAATAAGTTAAAATCTTGAAAAACAAAACCTAGATGCTCTCTTCGAAAATTCGCGGCTTCTTTTTCTGGAATTTCACTTAGATTCATTTGTTCAAGCTGAATTAAACCAGCTGTTGGTTTATCTAAAGTCGCAATTAAATTAAGTAACGTGCTTTTCCCTGAGCCTGATTCTCCCATAATCGCTACGTATTCTCCTTGTTCTACTGTAAAATTCATATGTCGTAGCGCTTCAACTGGTTGACCATTCAAACGACTTTGATAGGTTTTTTTCACATTTTTTACGGTTAATAAGCGTGTCATTGTGCTCCTCCTTTTTTATTTATCATACCGTTAGTTGTTTCCTTTCACCACTTACAAAAAGAAATCCAAACTTACAGAACTGTAAGTTTGGATTATTCGTTAAAATTTTGTTCAGTTGGAAAATCAAGCATGACTTTTGTGCCTTTTCCCAATTCAGAAGTAAGTGACAAACTGATGCCAATTTTTTCAGCTACAATGGTACATAAATAGAGACCTAACCCACTTGCACGTTGTTGTTCACGACCGTTATAACCTGTATACCCTTTTTCAAATACCCTTGGCACGTCTTCTGGTCGAATGCCCATTCCTGTATCCGCAATAACAAGTTGATTTTCCCAGCAAAGGGCAATTTCTCCGTTTTCTGTATATTTAATCGCATTAAACACCACTTGTTCCAAAATGAAAATCAGCCATTTCCGATCCGTATAAACTGTTATATTCAATCCTTTTAATACTAAGCGTAAATTTTTTTGCGAAAAGAAAATCGCATATTTTTTTAAAACCTTTTTGACGACGGGCTCTAATTGAATTTTTTCAATGACTAAATCTTCCTGACTTAAATTTTGACGTAAATAATTTAGCATCAATTGTAGACATTCATTGATTTTAAACAGTTCATTTTTCATCAATTTTCGATCTATTTCAGATGATTGTACTAGTAAGTCTAACGCCGCAATGGGGGTTTTAATTTGGTGCATCCATAAGCCAAAATCTTCTAAAAAGATTTCTTGCTGTTCGATAGTCTGCTGTTGTTGTATTTCTTTTTCTTGCAGTAATTTTTGCAATAATTCTTGGTAGATTTGTTCATTCTTTTGCGTTGCTTTTGGAAAAAACGCCATACTGTGTAAGGTTAAAGATCGTTCTTGAAGATGTTGCAATTGTTTAATTTTTTGACGATAACGATACCCTTCAATCAACGAATACACGACCAAAACGAATGTTAAAAACAAAGCGATATCCAAAAACAAGTCTAACGGTAATTCGTATAAATAAATCGTCGCAAGAGTTAGCCCCGTAAATAGCACATACATTACGTAAACTTTGATATTTTCTTTCAAATAATTCCCTATCAGTTTCATTTGAACTCCTTTTCAATCACATATCCACGATTCTTAACAGTTTGAATCACATCAACAATCCCTATGCTCTGTAATTTTTTTCGTAAACGTGTCATATTAACAGCTAGCGTATTGTTATCAATAAATTCATCGCTATTCCATAATGCCTGAATAATTTCTTCACGGGAAACAATCTCACCTTGCTTTTGCATTAATGCTGCCAAAATTCGCGTTTCAGTCGGTGACAAAGTGACTAAGTCAACAGCTGATTTCAACTGATTTTCTAAAGGATTAAACGTAACCACTCCCAATTGATAGGTCAAGACAGGTTGTCCATACTGATAACTTCGGCGCAAAAGAGCTTGGATTTTTGCTACTAAAACACCTAAATCAAATGGTTTTGCAACAAAATCATCTGCCCCCATATTCATCGCCATAATCTGATTCATCTTCTCTTCTGCAGATGATAGAAAAATAATCGGTACTTCTGAAAATTTGCGAATTTCTTGGCACCAATAAAAACCATTAAAATACGGCAACGAAATATCTAACAAAATTAAGTCGGGGGTGAGAATTTGAAATTCTGCCAGTATCGCTTGAAAATTTTGTGGAGAAACGACATGATAATCCCAATTTTCCAAATGTTTTTTCACAACCGTCACAATCGTTTCATCGTCTTCAATTAAATAAATTGTTTTTTTCATACAGTCAATCTCCTTCAATTTAGTTATAACATAAAAGTTCAAAGTAAGAAATCTAGAATTCAATTGCTAACCATGCTAAAATAAGTAGGACTTTAAAAGAAATGAGGAAGAAAAGTGACTGAATATTTAAATGTCGGTAAAATTGTTAATACCCATGGAATTCGTGGTGAAGTCCGTGTGATTTCTCAAACAGATTTCCCTGAACAACGTTATCAAAAAGGCGCAAAATTAACATTGTTCCGTAAAGGCAACGCTCCGTTAGATGTAACTGTATCTGGCCATCGTAAACATAAGAATTTTGATTTATTAACCTTTGAAGGCTATCCAACTATCAATGATGTAGAACCCTTTCGTGATGGAATTTTAAAAGTAGCAGAAGAATTTCTAACAGACTTGGAAGAAAACGAATATTATTACTATGAAATTATTGGGTTAAATGTCATTGATGAACAAGGTAACTTACTTGGAAAAATCAAAGAAATTTTATCTCCAGGTGCGAACGATGTTTGGGTTGTTCAACGCAAAGGAGAAAAAGACGCTTTAATCCCCTATATCGAATCAGTAGTTAAAGAAATTGATTTAGATGCTAATGAAGTGCATGTAGAAATTCCAGAAGGGTTGTTAGATGATGCGGATTGATGTCTTAACTCTTTTCCCACGAATGTTTGAAGGTCCAATGGGCGAATCAATTATCGGTAAAGCCCGCGAAAAAGGCTTACTCGAAATGAATGTTTCCAATTTCCGTGACTATTCGGATAACAAACATCAAACAGTGGATGATTATCCTTACGGCGGTGGCGCAGGTATGTTGTTAAAAGTTCAACCCATCTACGACAATATCAAAGCCATTGAAAAAGAGACACCTCCCACTAAAAAACGAGTCATCTTACTTGATCCAGCGGGTAAGCCATTTAATCAAGCAATGGCTGAAGAATTTTCAGAAGAAGAACATCTTGTGTTTATTTGCGGACATTATGAAGGATATGATGAACGTATCCGCTCTTTAGTGACGGATGAAGTTTCTTTAGGGGATTACGTCTTGACTGGCGGAGAATTAGGTGCCATGGTAATGATTGATGCAACGGTTCGTTTACTACCCGACGTCTTAGGCAATAATATTTCTGCTCAAACAGACTCTCATTCTACAGGGTTGTTAGAACATCCTCAATACACACGTCCTGCTTCGTTTAATGACATGGATGTACCTGCTGTTTTAATGAACGGTAATCATAAATTGATCGAAGAATGGCAGTTAAAAGAATCGTTACGTCGGACCTATTTACGTCGTCCAGATATGTTAGAAAAATTAGAACTAACCCAGCAAATGAAGAAATTACTGACAGAAATTCAAAAAGAAGAGCAGTAAAAAACGCTCTTTCGCGATAAATACTCGCGAAAGAGTGTTTTTATATCGTTTAAAGCAGGTTGTATTTTTTATTCCTTAACTTAATTTATAACTCTCACTGCCTAATTTACGATTACGTAAGACATTTAAAATTGTCGGAATCGCTCCTAATGCTGTAAATAGATACAACATAGCAAGGTTACCATAGTAAGCACTTGATTCAACATAACCTTCACTTAATAGCTGTGGCATTAGACGGAAAGCACTGAAAACATCTGCTTCTTGATAATAGCTAGCAACGCTAATGGACCAATCTAAGCGCATCCCAACATACACCATGATAATCATAATGATACTACTGCCAATAATCCCTTGCTTGCTTAGCTTACCTCCAAGTAACTCGTACCCTTTTAATGAGCAAATAGCTAAAACAATCCCTGATAGTGCCGCTACATAGCCTAATTGTCCTAAAACAATAATGGCAATTACACCAAGTACACTCCCTAAAAAAGCACCCACTAATCCAGCAACAATATTTTCTTTCTTTTGATTTTTTGCCTGTTCATTCGCATTTACCGCTTCGGAATATTCTTTAAAACAGGTTTCACAACAAATAACTGGTGTCCCAGCTACATTATAAACATCTTCACCTTCTGCACCACAATTTTGACAACAATTTTGAAAATAATTGCTAGCTAAAAATTGTGTAATTAATGGTAACACTTCTTGTAGTTTCTCTGCGCTTTTATTCGCAGTCATTCCAGTTTTTAATACATAAAAAACTTGATGTCCTTGCACTTGGCATTCGACAATACTTTTTGATTCTGCAACAATTTCTTTTAACAAATTAGCATCTGGTAATTCATTTTCTTGCTTTAATGAGAATTTCAATGTAAAACGGTATGTTTCGTTGAATGGAATTAGACAAAATTTATACCCATTCATTACACCATAGATTGTTGACGTTGGCTTGTCTAAAGATAGTTCTAACTGTGTCGCAATTTTCTCTAATGATTTTACATACGGTCGTTCCATTTTTTCTCCTCCTTTTGTCACACTTTTTTAATAAAAATGTTACTTAAAAGTCTATCGGAGTATCAAATACGTGTCAAATAATGCGTTTTCATTAACCATAAAACGAACATTACTGACTAGTTTATAAAAAAACTCCCTAGAAAAATTTCCTAGAGAGTTCGTTGCTATTTTTTAATTTCTGTAACCATTCCTGAACCAACAGTCCGTCCACCTTCACGAATAGAGAACGTTGTACCTTGTTCAACAGCAATTGGATGAATTAAATCAACATCAATGGTCACGTTATCGCCAGGCATCACCATTTCCACTTCTTCTGGTAATTGAATCGTTCCTGTAACGTCAGTTGTACGGAAATAAAATTGTGGACGATAGTTATTAAAGAATGGCGTATGACGACCACCTTCTTCTTTCGTCAACACATAAATTTCTGCTTTAAATTGCGTATGTGGCGTGATAGAACCAGGTTTTGCTAATACTTGCCCTCTTTCAATTTCATCGCGGGTCACTCCACGTAATAAAATCCCTACATTATCGCCTGCTTCGCCATAATCTAATGTTTTACGGAACATTTCAATTCCTGTTACCACGGCTTTTTTTGTTTCATTTTTGATACCAATGATTTCTACTTCATCACCAACGGAAACTGTCCCACGTTCAATTCTACCTGATGCAACAGTTCCTCGACCAGTAATTGAAAATACATCTTCAACTGGCAATAAGAATGGTTTGTCATTTTCACGATCTGGTGTTGGAATAAATTGATCCACAGCGTCCATCAATTCCATAATTGCTGCCTCGGCTTGTGCATCACCTTCTAAAGCTCGTAATGCAGAACCTTTGATAACTGGAATATCATCGCCTGGAAAATTGTATTCTGTAAGTAATTCTCGAACTTCCATTTCTACCAAATCAATTAATTCGTCGTCATCGACTAAATCAATTTTATTCAAAAAGACAATCAAATGTTTTACGCCAACTTGACGTGAAAGTAAAATATGTTCACGTGTTTGAGGCATTGGACCATCTGTTGCGGAAACAACTAAAATTGCGCCATCCATTTGTGCAGCACCGGTAATCATATTTTTTACATAATCCGCATGACCTGGTGCATCAATATGTGCATAGTGTCTTGCATGTGTTTCATATTCAACATGTGCTGTATTAATCGTAATCCCACGTTCACGTTCTTCAGGCGCTGCATCAATGCTACCGTAATCTTGCGGGTTTGCTAGGCCTTGTTTTCCTAATACTGTAGTGATTGCAGCCGTCAAAGTAGTTTTCCCATGATCGACATGCCCGATTGTTCCGATATTAACGTGTGGTTTACTTCTGTCATAATGTTGTTTTGCCATTTTACAAACCTCCTATATAAGTTGATCGAAAAGCTATTTTAGTTTTCGATTTTATAGATTCAACACTTACTTTATATAAGTATCGAATCTAAACTTATTATACGTCAAAATTGGTCAAAGTCAATTAACATGCTTCAAAAAACACCTATCTTCATTTCTTTGACTACTCTCTTGCTATATTTAACGAATAAGCTGATGATTTATGTATAGGAAATCAGTGAGTAGTCTTTAATAACATACGTAAAAAAAGAAACTAGAAAGCCTGATCTCGTTTCTTTTAAACTCTCTTTTGTAAAACTAAAATGGAACCTAAGACACAAATAAATCCAATAATTTCTAACCATGAAAACGTCAAATGAAAAAATAAAACAGATAGAACTGTAGCTAAAATTGGCTCAAATGCAGTTAAGATACTCGCCAATGAAGCAGAGATAAATTTTAAACTGGATAAGTAAATTAAATACGCAATAGCTGTACCAAAAAGAACAACAATTAACAGCTGCACGAATGATTCCCTAGTTATCATTCCATCTACTTGCCAGATTGGGTGAAAACAATTAGCTACTACACTTCCTAAAACCATTCCCCAACCTACAATCGTAAAGCTACCATATTTTCGCAATAAATTTCTTGGTTGGATAGAATAAAACGCTAAAGCAATTGCTGAACCAATTCCCCAAACTAAAGAATCCCTCGAAGTAAACACCGTCAATATTTCACCTTTCGAAGCAATTAAAATGACCCCAAATAACGTGATTCCCATCAAAAATAGAGTTACAAATGATGGCATTTTTTTTGCTTTCAAGGACTCATATAAAACAACGAAAAAAGGACCCGTATATTGAACAATTGTCGCAAATGAAGCATTACTTAATTCAATGGTTTTAAAATAAGTAAATTGAACTAAAAACATGCCTAAAATAGAAAACGCAAGTAAGTCAAAAAAATCTTTTTTGTCTTTAAAAGGTTGAAAGACTTGATATTTATTTCGAACAAAAGCTATCACTAATAAAATAATCCCCGCCAGTAATAATCGGGTAGCTACTAACCAACTCGCTGAAAAATGAAATTGTTCGAATAACAACTGCCCGGAAACACCAGAAATTGCCCATAAACTTGCTGCTGTACAAGCAGATAAAATTCCTCTCGTTTTAATAAGCCTTCTCCTCTTTCTTTCTTTTTTGTATTATATTATTATAGTTTTCATATCCATATAAATCTTTCAATATTCTGGCTATTTTTATCATTATTCTGTAAAGGTAGGAACAATTAATGTATTTTGAAGTTAACGCATCGCAAAATGAAATGACTCAGCATATTACTGACGATTTCCCTTTGGCTATTTACCAACGAACACTGAACCAGCAGCAACAAGATACAATCATGCCTCATTGGCACAAAGAATTTCAATTTATTTGGGTGATTGAGGGTACACTAAATTATTCTATTGAAGCACATACAGTCCCCTTATCTTCATCATCAGGTATTTTAATTAATAGTTCAAAATTACATAGTGCAAAACCACTTAGTAAAAAAGTAGACTATCTTTGTATCGATTTTTCACCATTATTCATCAATGAATTATTTTATCAAAAAATTGTGACTCCCATTCAACAGCAGACAAATTTTATCTTCACGTCTGTTCAGTTAAATACTCGACAAGAGGCTATCTTAAAAGAAATCATTTCATCCCCAAACAATCTTAATTACTTTAGTCTCTACGAATTATTATTAGGAATCTTATCGCAAGTAAAAACAGATAAAAGATTCTTTGAAAAAAGACCTCTGCCTATCTATGAATTGTTAGATTTTGTCCATGCGAATTATCAAAAGCAGCTTTCTGTAGATGACATTGCGCAATCAATTCCGATTAACAAAAATAAGTGCACAGCATTATTTAACCAATATACACAGCTTTCACCTATTAATTACGTCATTGATTTTCGGTTAAATAAAGCGAAAGAATTATTACAAGCAACAGATTATTCCATTTCAGAAATTTGTTACTTTGTAGGCTTTAACAATATTAGTTATTTCATTACAAAGTTCAAGCAAAAATATCATTGCACACCACTCAAATTTCGTAAACAATTTAATTAAACTGCTCCTTCAAAAATGTAGGAGTATTTTTTTTAGTTTAACTATTTACAAATCTTCATTTAATTAATATACTTAATTAAATGATAAAAATATATTGGAGAGAAATAAAAATGACTGAAAAAGTACTATTTGTGGATCGCTCTAGCCTTGCAGGAAGTGTCATTAAAATTCTAGCACGTAATATTCGCTTAATGTCTCACGATACCATCGAAGTGACTGTTCTAACATTAGGGCAACTAGAAACACATCGCTTCACTGATGAAAAAATGATATTTGTCGATCCAATGATTTCTCTAAATCATCGCGTGATAAGACGGATTCCTAAAAAAATAAAAACACTGAATTTTACAATTAGTTCCTATATCAGTTTGAATGCCGAAATCATATTGGAACAAATCAAAACAAAAAAGTGCATATAAACAAACCGAACAATTCTAAAGCACCCTTGCTCTAAAATTGTTCGGTTTTCTAATTAGATTTTATACACAGCTACTGAACGTCGATTAATCGGTATACTAAATTGAGTGCTTGAAGCTACTAAAGGTTTCTGTTCATTTGTCGAATCTAAGTAACCGCCAAACTCTTGCCAATCAGAATGTAAAATTAACTTCGCCTTCGTGGCATCAATCTGCAAGTTTACTGTATGCTGTTCTACCGGATGAAAATTATAAATGAAAACAAATTCTCCCTTTTGATAAGCTAATAATTTATGATCTTCATGATGCAATAATAATTCGGAAGAGGTTGCTAACAAATTATTTTCTTTCACTAACTCAATCATCGCATGATCAAAGCTTTGCAAGAAACGATATCTTAAATTAGTATCTTCCGCTAAATCCCACCGTCTTCTAGCTTTCGAATAACTCCAATTATTATCCGGACTTGGAAAATCAATCCATTCAGGATGACCGAATTCATTACCCATAAAATTTAAATACCCTTCACCAGCGCAAGTACAAGTAATTAAACGAATCATTTTATGCAAAGCAATTGCGCGATCAATAATATCGCTTTGTGAAAAGACATCCATCTTCCAATACATTTCCTGATCGGCTAAACGGAACATGATAGTTTTATCTCCGACTAAAGCTTGGTCATGTGATTCACAGTAGCCCACTACTTTTTCTTGAGGGCGTCTTTGGTTCAATTCATACCAAATCGAGCCTAAATTCCAATCGTAATCAGATGTATTTTTCAATGTTTTAATCCAAAAATCAGGGACTCCCATTCCCAAACGATAATCAAAACCAATGCCTCCGATGTCAATTGGCAAACACATTCCTGGCATGCCACTCATATCTTCAGCAATTAAAATACAATCTGGAGCAACTTCTTTAGCGACTTCTGCTGCTAATTGTAGATAGGTTAACGCTTCTGTATCTGTATTGATAGAAAAATATTTATCGTAGTGATCAAAAGAGACCCCTAAACCATGATGATGGTAAAGCATGGATGTTACGGCATCAAAACGGAACCCATCAAAATGATATTCTTCCAACCAATATTTAACGTTGGACAATAAGAAATGAATGACCTCTGTTTTACCATAATTAAATAATTTTGAGCCCCATTCAGGGTGTGTTCCTCTATCACCTGCATGGAAATACTGAGTTTCGGTTCCATCAAATTGTGCTAACCCTTCGACAACATTTGTTGCAGAATGTGAATGAACAATATCTAACAATACACTAATACCCAAACTATGCGCTGTATCAATCAATAATTTTAAATCCTCTGGCGTACCAAATTTAGAAGAAACAGCAAAGAAATTCGACACTTGGTAACCGAATGAACCATAATATGGATGCTCTGCAATCGCCATCAATTGAATCGTATTGTAGCCTAATTCCTTCACTCTAGGTAAAACGGTTTCAATATATTCTTGGAATGATGAAATTCCTTCTTTGATTCCCGCCATGCCAACATGACTTTCATAAATTAATACCGGTTCATCTTGTGGTCGTTTGAACTCTTGGTCCGTCCACTCAAAAGGCTGCGGTGGATCCCAAACTTGACCATCGAAATCAACCGTCTCTTTTTTTTGTACCACACGCTTACAATAAGTTGGGATGCGTTCAAATTTATCGTTCTCTGTCGTAATTTCAATGCGCACTTTAGAACCATGAACAAGCTGATCTTCATCTGTAAGTTGAATCTCCCAAACACCATCACCAATATTTTTCAATAAATGGCTTGTACGATTCCACTGATTAAACTCTCCAATCAAAGCAATTTTTTTCGCATTTGGCGCCCATTCGCGATAGATCCAGCCATTTTTTTGTTTATGAAATCCAAAATAATGATGACCATTCGCAAAGCTAGAAATTTTTTGCCCTTTTTCTAGTAATCGTTTTTTAGTTGTTAAATAATTTTGATTTCTTAAACGAATATCTGAAATATATGGTTTTAAAAATGGATCAATTTCTAAAATTTTTTCACTAAGCATATTGGTACCTCCTATTAATTCAATATTTGAAAAGAAGAGACTGCCTATTATATATATGATTTATTAGAAAATAACTACTACCTCCAATCATCGCGTCTTTAACAATACAATTTCTCCTTCTAATTCCTCCCCAGTACGAATAAAAGATAATTTTTCATATAACTTCAATGCCACGTCGTTTGTTTTTACTGCGCTTATCCGTAAGACATTTTCGGAAATATTTTGATCAAACCAATGAATTCCTTGAATCAATGCTTCTTTGCCATACCCCATATTTTGAAATTTTGTATCAATCATAAAGCGTTCAATCCACCATGAATCATAGGCATAACTAGCATCAGCAGGATAATGACTAAACATCATAAAACCAATCATTGCGTCATCTAAATAGATACCTAATGCATGACGATTCTTTTCATACAAACTTTCTAATAACGAGTACCAATTCACACAAACAAATTGTTTCTGTTCATCTGTCGTCCTTAAGGAAATACATTCTTTATAATTTGTTTGATTAATTTTTTTTAAAACAATCATAAAACAGTCTCCTCATTTTTGAGACTATCCATCCGGACTATCTCCTTTTCCGTATTTTGAACCATGCCTAATTATTCTATAACTAAATAAAGAATGGCTATTCTATTTCCATGATATTCTTCAAACAGCCAACTTTTCTTTGTACATTTAATGCTACGTTTATAATACCATATTTCAGAAGGGTACTCCAAAACCTCAACATCATTTCTGAAACGATTCTCTTTATCAACTAAGGGATTCCAATGTCTAAATAATTAGCCTAGTGCTATGTTGTTTATGAAGGAGGGCATTAATTATGTGGACATTATTTGGAACTATCGCTTGCACGCTTAGTTTATTAGCTGGTTTAATATCAGATATTATGCATTTTGAAGGTAGTTGGCTAATTTATCTTATGGGGATTCTTTTTGGAGGATTGGAAATTACCATTGCAGGTTTACGAGAATTAGTGACAGAAAAGCATTTTAATGTTGATTTATTAATGATGATTGCTGCCATTAGTGCAGGAATCATTGGTGATTGGCGCGAAGGTGCGCTCCTCATTTTTATCTTTAGTTTAAGTCATTTACTTGAAAAATATGCAACGGATAAAAGTACCCGTGCAATCAATCATCTCATTAATCGACAACCGAAAATTGCACGAAAAATTTTGGATGATGGTACATATCAAATGATCGATGCCAATCAATTAACGATAGGCGATCACTTGGCTATCTTCAAAGGGGAAAACGTCCCTACTGATGGCATCATTTTACAAGGTGCTTCCGAATTGGATGAAGCCGTCGTCAATGGTGAAAGTATGCCTCGCTTAAAGAAAATAAATGAAGAAGTTTTTGGCGGTACAATTAACTTAGGAAATGAATTAATTATTGAAGTGAACAAAAACAAATCCGAAACAGTCTTCGCAAAAATCATTCAACTAGTCGAGGATGCACAAAATAGTCAAACAAAAACCGAAACATTTATTCAAAAAATCGAAAATCGTTATGTTCTAAGTATTCTTTTGGGCGTTCCCTTAGCCATTTTACTGTTTCATTTCAGTTTAAATTGGTCGTGGAATGAAAGTTTTTATCGTGGCGTAAATTTATTAGTAGTTGCTAGTCCATGTGCGCTAGTCGCTAGTAGTACGCCTGCATTATTGAGTGCGGTCAGTAACGGAGCTCGTCATGGTGTCTTGTTTAAAGGAGGCACTTACTTAGAAGAACTAGCAGAAATCAGAAGTATTGCCTTTGATAAGACGGGCACTTTAACAAATGGGCAACCAACTGTTACCAATGTTTTTTGGACTGTTCCCGAACAAGAAATCATTCCGATTGTCATTGGTTTAGAAGAAAAAAGTACCCACCCTTTGGCAAAAGCAATCGTTAGAAATTGGCAAACACATCAAAAAAAACAATTAGTGGTTGAAGAACTAACAGCAAAGGGTATTCAAGGAATGGTTGATGGAAACATTTATTATATTGGAAAAAAAATGGGCTGCTATGAAGATAATCCTCAGATTAAAAAGTGGAAATTGCAAGGAAAAACTGTGGTTTATATGGAATGTAATCAACAATTTATTGGCGCAATCGCATTATTAGATACGTTAAATAAACATGCCAAAGAAGTCATTCACTATTTTAATGAGGCCAATGTTCATACACTGATGCTCACAGGCGATAACCGATATACAGCAACAACTATTGCGCATGAACTTGGTATCGCTGAATACCAATCAGAGTTATTACCAGAAGATAAGGTTGCTTTTTTAAACGAGCAAAAACAAAAGTTCGGGAAAAATGCGATGCTGGGTGATGGTGTGAACGATGCGCCCGCTCTTGCTACTGCGACTATCGGGATTGCCATGGGCGAAGGAACGGATGTAGCGATGGATATTGCTGACGTAGTTATTTTAGAAAATAATTTAGCGAAATTAGTGTATACTCATAAATTATCAAAAAAAATGAAACAAATCATTAAACAAAATATTATTTTTAGTATTGCTATTATTCTGTTATTGGTTCTCATTAATATCTTACAAATTTTAACAATTCCACTAGCTGTCATTGGACATGAAGGCAGCACTATTTTAGTAATTCTGAATGGACTCCGTTTACTAAAAACTATCCATGATTAAAAAGGTACCCTCTCTGAACGCTAATGATGTAGTGCTCAGAGAGGGTATCTTATTTATAAGGCAATAAATTCATCTTGTTCAACATCTTTAAAAGCTAATACCCAAGCATCCAATTCATCTTCAGTGTGTAATACCTGCATGTCTTGATTTATTTTTTCATTAATTGAAGAAATTACACCTGTTAAAGGACTCACAAACTTACTGACAGTTTGATTGAAGTTACATTCAATTAATGGCTCTCCTTGTTGAAAAGCTTGAAGCTCTTTTGGAAGTTCCAGGTGTGTTGCTGTCTTTAACGCCTGTTGTGACAGTTTGGTTAAACCAACAACGTATTCTTTTCCATTAAATAAAATCCAAAAATGTTCTGTTTCTTTAAAAACTATTTTCTTCATCTCAGACAATCCTTCCCTTTGTTTTTTAAGCTCTTATATTAAACAATCGGCTGCTTTTATCTGATATTCTAGTTTATAAACAGATTTTTATACTAAAAAAGAAACAGCTAC
This sequence comes from Enterococcus sp. DIV2402, assembly GCF_017426705.2. Classification (NCBI taxonomy): domain Bacteria; kingdom Bacillati; phylum Bacillota; class Bacilli; order Lactobacillales; family Enterococcaceae; genus Enterococcus; species Candidatus Enterococcus lowellii. The sequence continues at coordinate 2,768,580 of NZ_CP147251.1, forward strand.
GCTTTTTTCTGAATGTAAGCAAGTATAGCTGTTCCTTTTTGTGTAATTATTTCTTTTTAACGGATATCAATAACATCATTGGACGTCGCATCTCATCTTTCATTCCCACTAAGTCCATCATTTCTTCTGGTGGTTGAGGTTCAATAATGTGCTGGAATTCAAAACCATTTTGTAACAAGGTATTCAAATAAGTGGTTAGTGTACGATGATATTTCGTTACCTTTTCGCCTAAAAAAGTCGCTTCACGTTTTCCTTCATAATAATAATTATCTACAGGAAAATGTAAAATTTCACCCTTCTCATCGTAATACCAATCTTGTGTGCCTTGTGAGGTAAATATACGGTGTTCAACTGAAAAAACAAATTCACCCTTGGGTTTCAACCACTTGGCAATATTAGTCACTAAAGATTCAAAATTTTTTACATAATGAACAGCCAACGAGCTAATCACTACATCAAACGTTGCTGCTGGAAAAGTCACATCTTCCATCGCTATACATTGATAACTGATTTTTCCATCGCCATTTTTTTCTTGAGCAATTTGTAACATTTTATCTGAAAGATCGATACCAACTACTTCACTTGCACCATTTTCAACCGCATATTTACAATGCCAGCCATAACCACACCCTAAATCTAATACGTACTTATTTTGAAAATCAGGTAGAATTTTTCTAATTCTGACCACTCACCAGCTCCTTCTAATCCTTGTTTGGAACGTGACATTTCGCTGTATTTTAGAAAAAATTTCTCGTCGTTATATTTATTTTCTTTCACTTTCGTCCCTCCTTTGTTACTGCATAGGTTTATCATATATAATTTTGCTGTTTTTTTGAAATAAAAAAACGTCTAATGCTTGAAAAGCACTAGACGCTCATTTGTTAGCTTAAAACTTTTTCGCTACTGCGGCAACGCGTTCCATTCCCTCAGCGATAATTTCAGCAGTTTTTGAAGGATCTGCATTGTGTCCTTCAATAATTACTTCATCCGTAATTGTCATACCAAACATACCACCAAAAACTTTTTCCATAAACGTCACTGCATTTTCCATTACGCTCATGTCACCTGAATAAATGCCACCACGAGCATTCAATAAAACAATCTCTTTGTCTGCTAATAATTGATTCATTGAACCATCTGCATTGTAAGAGAATGTAAAACCTGCTTGGAAAATATAATCGATAAATGTATGCAATGCTGCTGGAATAGTTAAGTTCCACATTGGGAAAGCAAATACAATCGTATCAGCTGCAGCGAATTTATCCATCACTTCTTGACGAACAGACATTAATGCTTGTTCTTCTTCATTTAATTCTTGATTTTGTGCTTGTTTGCCAAATGAATCAAATAATGTTTGACCAATATAAGGCATTGCTTGTGCATAAACATCAAATGTTGTTACTTCCACTTTATTTTTATCTAAATTTTCTACAAAAACATCAAACATTTTTGCAGAGACGCCATCCGGACGGTTATTTGCTTTAACAACTAAAATCTTTTTCAAATCAATTTCCACCTTTTCAATAAGTTATAACAGAGGTTAGTATACTATAGATTTATTTCACTTACAATAAATAAGCACTTACTATATATAAGTAAATAATTATATTGATTAACCCTCAGTCTATTCAATAAAAAAAAGAGGAGTATAATTGTAAAACTTTTTACATCAAAAAATAGCTATAACGCGTTTCCGTACGAGAAAGTTCTTCTAGTTTCGTTGAATCATCCACAATTCGTTGAATGATATTAAACAGCATCTTTAACTTTTGCTTATCTTCTTTAATTGCCAAATCGACGTATAAACAATATTCGATTTGATTGGATTTTTCTAATCGTAAAATTTTAAAGTTCTCTTTTTCAGAATCAAGATTTAGATAAAGATGAATATTGCCATTTAAAGGAAGATAGTCATAAGAAGCTACTTGCTTAATCGGTTCTTCTAATGCTTGAATCTCAAAACTAAACGGTGGTAATTTTTTTTCATACTCAAACGCTTGGAAAAATAAATATTTCAATGAATCTATATATTGTAATTCATCCATTTCTTCTTCAACAAAATAAATTGGATTATGTTGAATATTTAATTTTTTGCCATAATTTGAGCATAAATAAAGATCATATGCATGATTACTTTGCAAATCTAGTTCATAAAGCACTTTTGTTTCAATTCGATCAATAAATTCAGAAAAATGATGTTGAAGGTTAAATTTTAATTGCTGCGTTGATAAACGTCCATCAATAGCAATAATAGCTACATTTAATTTTCTGTGTTCTAACACAATTCGATTTAACATTCCATAAAAAGTCAAAAAGATTAAGTGCTGTTCACGTTTTGAAAAATGATAATGATATGTCTTAAAAAATTTTTTATAGATTTTTTTCATATAATAGCGAAGAATAGGTTGATGACCATCATTTTTGAAATCATTGTATCTTAAATCGATGCTATCAGAAACATTCAACATAATTTTTAGACTGATAGGAATCATAATTTTTAATAAATCTTTTAAGCATGTATAATCATCAAATGCATCAATTTGTAAATATTCAGAGACTTCTCTTAATAAAAAATTTCTAGTTTCTTCTGCTAAATTAATTAAATAATTATAATTTTCTTTACTACAATCAACAAAACGATATAAATCGGTACTAAAAATCGCAATATAGGTCAAAAACTGAATAATTTCTTCAGTAAATTCAAAGCCCTCAAATTTATTTCGTAATTTTTGAAGAATTTCTATCACTAAATAATACTCATCTGTCTCCTTATACTCAAATAAAATTTCTGGTAAACCTAACGTGATAGTATTTTTATATAAAGTTTGATTACGAAAATAGAGCAAATATACAATAAAACGTTCAGCATTAATATCGGAAAATACAATACGAGATTTAGTAATTGATTTAAAAAAAGTTTGTCGAATTTTTTCTTTTTCACAATTGTCACAATAGAAAAACGCACTATATTCTGGAATACCAAAATCATTACTGGCATTCTTGTCAAAATAGCGATACATTCGAATAGTTAATAAAACTTTTTTGAAGGTTGCTCCTTTAATCATCATGCCATAATGTGGACGACTAACTAAAGATAAATCATATTGTGAAAGCATTTGTTTTACTTCTTGCAGTTCACGATTAATTGAATAATTGATAACTAATTTTCTTTGAATTTCTTCTACTTTAATTGGTTTTTTTGATGATAAAAAGCAACGGACAATATAATTTACGCGATGATCAAACTCACTTTCAATTGTTGTTGATGGAAAAATTTGATAAAATTCTTTAATTTTATTCTCGTATTCCTTTTCAAGGATTTCCATCTTATACCCAAGTGAGCGTTTGGAAACAATCGCCATTTCTGGACTGTCAATTTCTTCTTTCAACTGTTTGATATCGGTTTTAATGGTTCGGGAGGTCACCTTAAGTTGGTCAGCTAGCTCTTCACTCGTCAAATAATCATCTGCACGAAAAAGAAGGAGAAACAATGCTTTGTGCCTAGGTTTTTCATCTAAAAATTTTAATTTCTCAGATATTCCTAAGTGCATAGTCTCACCTCCTTTACCACTATTCTAAATAAAGCTCTTTCATAGTGTCAATCATTTCTTGCGTTATTTTGAGTTCGGAAGTCACATAATTTTCAATTGAACCATATGTTTCAATAATTGTATCTATAGATGCTTCTAAAAATTCGGATTTTGTATCAATAAATGAATATAAATGATCCAATACACTTTGATCCGTCGTTAATTTTTTATAGCCTTCCATTTTAACTCGGTTACGCTCTTCTCGATTTTTAGCAGTTAGTAAATAATCTGCGATAAGATCTTCTTTACGTACTCCTAATACGCCTAACACAAGCATCGCACCAAAGCCTGTACGATCTTTTCCACCTCGGCAATGTTGAACAACTGCTGGTGCATCAGGTTGAGCTACCACTCTGAGCATTTCCGCAAACGCTCTTTTTGATTCGTCTTTATTAGCAAATACTCGATATTGCTTCAATACAACATCTGCTTGATTTACTAATGTACCCGCTTTTTGTTGTTCAATAATTTTGGTAATTAAATTAATGTCTTCATTTTCCTTTGATGATTGGAATTGTGCGGCTAATTCTGCGGCATGGGCTGCAGGATCTAAATGAACCGTTTTTGGTTCCGGAGTTAATCTTTTATTCGGATATTTAGATATTTCATCATCACTTCGATAATCGATAATTGTATGAATTCCTAATTTATTCAAATAGGAAACACCATTTTCTGTCGCATTATGAATATGATCCGAACGATATAATTTTCCCCATTTCACGGTATGTCCATCAGCGGTTTCGTACCCACCCATATCACGGAAATTATTCATTCCTTCAACCGGTAATGTACGTTCGGCAACTGTATAACCTTCCTTTTCAGTTTGAATATAGAAATAAGGACGATTGTTTGTTGCATCCACTTCTACCGTAATTTCATCTTCATTTGTTTTAACGATTAATTCACCAGGACGTTCATCTGGTGATGTTATCACATAGATGGCTACTTCTTGCGCCTGTTCAGAAGTAGGTCTTTGAAAATGAAACTGGTTTGTTGCTACTTGGGTTACTTCATATTTATTTACCATAGGCTACCCTAAGATTCCTAACATAGTTAAGATAATTGAAATAATCATGATTCCCACAATTAATAAAGGCGCATGTTTCCCATTGGTTTTTTTCAAAATTTTATAAACAATAAAAGTAATTAATAGGCTAAATAGTCCTGGCATTACTTTATCAAACATTTCTTGAAAGGCAATAACATTTTCCCCAGCTGCAATTTCAGACACAATATTCACTTTAACAACTGAAGCGATTAAAGCACCAATAACCATTAGACCAACAACATTCGCCATGTTCGCAAGACGTTGTAGGATGTTGCCACCTGTTCCCTCAATTAAGTCCATTCCTTTTTTGTAACCTAAATGAATTCCATAATATTTACTTGCTACATTCAATGAATTGTATAGTAAAAACATCAAAATTGGACCTAATATACTTCCATTTAAAGCTAAGGCTGCTCCGATACTTCCACAAATTGGTAACCAAGTAAATTTTAAAATACTATCGCCAAGTCCAGCTAAAGGACCCATCAAGCCTGTTTTAATCCCTGTAACTGTTTCTTTTTGATCTTCATCCGTTGTTTCTTCAATTGCTGCTGTAATTCCTAAAATCAAAGCATCGGCATTGACATGACTATTGAAAAATTCCAGATGGCGCTTCATCGCTTTTACACGTAATTCTTTTGGTTTGTCTGCATATAAACGATTTAAGACAGGGGCAAAACTAGATAAGAAACCAATCGCTTGCATCGATTGAAAATTATTCGTTACATTTAATAACTGCATTCGCCAAAAGACTTTCGTCAAGTCTTTTTCAGTTACTTTATTTGTCTGTTCGCTCATAGATCATAATCCTCCTCATCTTCATCATCTACTGTACCAGCAGAACTTTGAACGACTACTTTTTGTTGTGTTGCTAAATCGTAAATTAATGCGATTGGCAAAGCAATTAAAGTAATTGGCAATACGGATAATCCTAAATAAACCGCTAAAGTAAAACCAGCTACTAAAAATGTCCATAGTTCCCCTTTTTTAATCATCATTAACATTAATAAGCCAATACCGACAGAAGGAATAATTGAACCAGCAACTGTTAACCCTTTCATAATATCTTCAGGTAAAGCTGCAACAACAGTATCGATAGCACCTGAACCAAAATAAATTGCTAAGAAAGTAGGTACGGCGCGAATTAAGAAGGCAATACACATTGGAATGTAGTTAATACGAAAAATCTTTGAAAAGTCCCCAGTTTCGGCAATTCTATCGGCAATCGGGTTCAAATATACAATACTAGAACGATATAAAACTAATAATTGCTGTGCTAACAGTGAAGTTGGAACCGCTAGAGCAACCGCAGTCGCTGTACCGCCTGACGCAATTCCTAATGCAGTACCAATGGCTGTACCAGAAATAATATCTGGTGCAGAGTAAGCACCGACGTTTCCGACACCCATCCACATAACTTCTAAAGTGGCACCAATTAAAAGAGAAGTTTCTAAATCGCCCATAATTAAGCCAACAACGGGAGCAATTAATAATGGACGACGAATCATTTGTGTACCAATATCATCAATTGCACAAATACCGGCCCACGCTGCAATTAATAATGCTGATATCATGAAATGACCTCCTTTAAGTCAATTTTTTCATCATTTGGAACCATTTGAATTGTTATTTTCACACTTTTCTCTAATAATTTTTTGAAAGCTTCACGTTCAGCTGGTGTAACTGAGACAGCTTTTGTTAAACGCTCTCTTCCTTCTTGGAAACGCATACCTCCAACGTTTAATTCTTCAACTGGAATTCCTGCTTCTACTGCACGATAAACATCTTCACTATTTGTAAATAATAGCATCGTACGACGTGTAATCGCGTTTTTCTTAATGATTTCACCAAACTTTTCAACTGGGAATGCACGTACATTGATTCCAGCAGGTGCTGCCATTGTTAAAATACTTTTTTGTGTTTTGTCTCCTGCGACCTTATCATTTAAAACAATAATTTGTTCTACCTTATGCATATTCACCCATGTTGTTACTACTTGACCATGAATTAAACGGTCATCAATACGACTAAAGACTATACTCATCATCTTCTTCTCCTTCCAAATCTGCGTTTGTACGAACTGTTAGACCTTGTGCATAAGCACTACGTAATGTTTCTTCAATTGTTGCAAAATCCCCTGTACGAGCCATCAATACTTCTAGTAACATTGGTAGATTGACTCCGGATGCAACAATCGTATTTTCTCTTTCCAATAAATAACTTGCTAAGTTAATGGGTGTTCCACCAACAATATCGGTTAGAACCAATAAACCTTTTGTTGTTGCTAGTTGATCTGCTTTATCAAACATTTCTTGCTTCAAATCATCGACTTGGTCTACGACAAAAACACTCATTGTATCGTAATTTTCTTGTTTTCCAACAATTAATTCTGCACTTTCAATGGCTGCTTTACCAAAATCTCCATGCGTCATAATTAATAAACCAATTGTATCTGACATTTCACTTTCCCCTTTCAATACCTTTTATTTTTTCACTTACAAACATCTCCTGTTTGTATAATTTATTATATATCTATTAAAAACGTTTTCAACAACGTGATTTTCACTAACAAAAGGGAATTACTACGAATCAACAGTATTTTGAATAATAAAACGTACCTACACTCATTTTTCATGGCAATCCCCTCTCCTCTCTTAATTAACTACATTTACTGCATCGCACTATCTGCATTCTTAAATTGCTTTCAAGAAAACTTTGCTGTATTCAGCATACGCCCTACCTACTGTATATTAAATAACAATAAGGTTCTGGATCTATTAAGCGATACAGATAGTCGGAAAATATACTTTACATGCTGCAGAAATGATGGAAATTCCAGCTGCACAAGTAGATTCCTTCATCCAAAAAGCAAATAAACAATAGCCTCTCCTCGTTCGTTAAAACCCCAAGTGTGGCTTAAAATAAGCCACACTTGGGGTTTTAATTCGTGATTTGTATTTGCCCGATTCACTTAATAGTTCTAGTTAAAATAGACTATGTCCTCCATGTTAGAGCGGTTCTGCTTTTATAAAGTTTTGACAATCTCATTCAAGCTTCCCCTAGATATGGTAGAATGAAAGTGAATCTTTTAAAATTATGTAAATAGAAAAGAGGTTGCTTATGAAAATCCAGTTATTTCTAAAAGGTATGTTACGTGGTGGAATTCCTTTTGTGATTATGAGTATCATAGCGTATATTCTCTATTTACAAAACAGTATTACAGACGCAAAAGGAACTTTTTATGCTGCATTGATTGCTTTTATCGTTGGTTTCGCTACAGTTATATACGATATTAATCAATGGAGTTTGACCAAAAAAACTGTCATTCATTTTTTATTAATGTTACTAACAATCTATCCAATCTTATTATTTAGCGGATGGTTTCCATTGCAAAATATTACCGATGCTTTAGTCATTTTTGGCTATTTTTTAGTAACAGGAGCGATTTTATGGAGTGTTCTGTTATTTCTTGCTAAAAAATTTAATTGGTAATCGTGTGATGGTCACCTATTTTTATTTTAGAAAAAAAGCCCAAACCATTCTTTCATCGTGGTCTTTACCTGAATACAAGATAAAATTTTTCTGACAATCACAGTCTCATCTCTTTGTTTCCAGTATAATAGAAACAATCGACACTTTAGAGTTTTTTATCCATTATACTGGAAACAAAAATTCGAACTTATACGAATCAATAATTAAATTATACAACTCACGTACTTTCTATTCATTGGTAGTCTTAGTGATTGCTTTGATTGTTTCACTTTACAATCCCCGCACAATCAATCCCACCCATCAGGAACAAATCTTGTCCAACCACTTTGCAGTGTTTTTAACGCACAGTACGCTATTGCACTGCCTTTGCAGCCCTACTCACTGCCATTTGAGCATATTCATCATCTGTTTTCTTATAAATATACTAATAAAAAAAAAGAAACCCTTGATTTAACAAGAGTTTCTCGTTTGTCAGATAACAAAATATTAACGACGAATTTCTTTGATACGAGCTGCTTTTCCGTGTAATGCACGTAAGTAGTACAATTTTGCACGACGTACTTTACCGTAACGAACAACTTCAATTTGTGCAACACGTGGAGTGTGCAATGGGAATGTACGTTCTACACCGATACCGTTTGAAACTTTACGAACTGTATAAGTTTCGCTGATTCCAGCACCACGACGTTTGATAACAACGCCTTCGAATAACTGGATACGTTCACGAGTACCTTCGACAACTTTCGCATGAACGCGAACAGTGTCACCAGGACGGAAAGCTGGGATGTCAGTACGTAATTGTTCTTGAGTTAGTTCTTGAATCAATGGATTCATAATTTATCATTCTCCTTATTTCCAAATATTCATAAAGTATTTCGTCACTTCAGCGGAATATTGTAATAGTTGAGCATTACACTCACTGAAATATCTTAGCATACTTCATATTAGGTGTAAAGAAAATTTTCTTGTCATTCTCATTTTTATTCTTCAGACATAGGACGTTTAATTTATACTTTAAACTTACGAGCTTCTTCTTGTAATCCTTGCGCAGTTTGACTAAGGGACATCGAAACAGTTGCTACATCATTAATCGTTTCAGATTGTTCATTCATTGAAACGGCAATTGCTTCAATATTAGTCGATGTTTCTTCTGATCCTGTAGCGATTTCTGCAACTGACGCTGAAACTTGTTCAGCACTTGCAGATAGTTCTTCAGAGGTAGTTGAAATATCCTGAATTTGGTTTGTCATTTCATGAACAGCTCCAACAATGGCTTCAAATGAATTGCCCGCATCGGTAATAACGTCTACCCCTTTTTCAACAGCTGGCAACGTGCTTTCCATTGCTTTTGCTACAGTTTTTGTATCATTCTTAATTTCTGTCGTTAATTTTGTAATGGATGTGGCAGATTGTTTGGATTCTTCTGCTAATTTTCGTACTTCATCCGCGACAACTAAAAATCCTTTGCCTTGTTCTCCTGCACGAGCTGCTTCAATCGTAGCATTTAGAGCCAGCAAATTAGTTTGATCGGTTAGATTGGTAATAATCCTAACAATATTTTCAATTTCTTCTGTTTCCTTTGCTAATTTTTGAATCAAGTCATTGACTGAACCTGTTGATTCGCTAATATTTGTCATTTGTTGACGTGCTAGATTAACAACAGTGGTTCCATTTGTGGCTAGTTCATTTGTTGCATTAGATGAATCAAATAATACTTGAGTAGCTTCAGCAATCCGTTGAATCCCTTGTGCGGTCTCATCCATCGCAAATGAGCTTTCATTGGCCGCACTTGCAGAATTTTGTGCAATATCAGTTGTCTTGGATGCTTGGTGAGCGACTTCTTCCGTGGTTGCTAAAACTTCTTCTGCACTTGCAGATAGCTCTTCAGATGAGCTACTTAGAATCTCAGCGCTTTGCTGAATACTGACAATTAATCTGCGAACATTATGTTTGGATTCGTTAAAAATTTTTCCTAATTGCCCAACCTCATCCTTAGATGATACTTGAATGTCTTCTGTTGCTAAATTTCCTTCTCCAAATTCTTGTGCTATATGGATGACTCGTAATAAAGGCATCGTAATTACTCGTCGTACATAAACAATCAAGCCTATTCCCACACCTAAACTAATTATAAAAATAATTATTGAGATAATCATTGAATTGGACACAGTTTTCTCGGTTTCTTTATTAATCGCATCCATGCGTTTAGTTTGAAATGTCAACATGTCCTCTGCTGCTTGGAACATCCTGGTATTAATTTCTTGAATGCGTGTATTGGCAATTTCTGTCGCTTCTCTTATATTTCCAGCATCAACAGTAGCAAGTACCTCAGTGATTGCCTCATTAATTTCTTGATTAGCGGTATTTGCACTTTCCCAGTAACCTCTAAATTCATTCGAGGGAAGATCTTTGCCTAGCTCAACAAGACTATTGTCTAAATTTTTATCAGCCAGTTCTAAGTTTTCTCGATGAACGGCAGTTTCGGGATCTAAAATAACAGCGCGAATATGGTTGGATTGCATCCCTCCTTCATACCGTATATCTGCAATATATACTAATTGTGACAAGCGATGATCTAACGCTTCTTCCACTTGTCGATGAATTTTATTCAAATCAAAAATAGCTAGCCCTATGGATACTGCTAACAATAGAATCAATACGGAAAATGAAAGAGTTAATTTTTTGCCTATACTCATACCAACAACCCCAATTTAATTATTTCCTATCAATGTAACAGGATTATTATTCTTATCGGTTGTAATTTCACAAAGTTTAATCTTTTAAACCATTCCTAAAAAAGAAAAACCTTCGTTATATAAGTATATCCATTCTATGATAGGCTTTTCCACAAAGAAATTTGTGAATTTCACATTAAAAAAACAACGCAAATAAAAAGCTGGTAGATTAGGGATGGTTAATCTACCAGCTTTTATTATAAAAATTCTACTTCCTGTTTAGTAAGAATTTTGGGGAATTAATTGAATCTACGCAGATTTTCTAGTAAAGAATGATACGACTGCTACCACAATCACTGCTCCGATAATTGAAGGTAAAATTGCCATACCAGCAAGCTTTGGTCCCCAATTTCCTAGTAATGATTGTCCGACTGCTGAACCGATTAATCCAGCTACAACGTTCGCAATAATTCCCATGGAGGAACCTTTGTTAGTAATTGCTCCTGCAATTGCTCCGATAACGCCACCTACAATTAATGACCATAATAATCCCATGTTGTTCCTCTCCTTTGCTTTCGTTTAATTCATCCTCATGTTTTTATTCTACACGAGGTTCTGTACGTTCTTGAATTTCGTTAACGCCTTTATCTACGCCACGTTTCGCTTTGGCTGATTGTTTTGAAATATAGCTACCTGCAGTACTTGCTGCATCTGTTACTTTATCTTGAACAGTTTCGCTATCTTCTTCGTATTCTTTTTTCGATTTGATGTCTGCTACATTTACGTTGACTTCAATTACATCAAGATGTGTCATATTGCCCACTTCTCGTGCAATTACTTCTTTGACTTCATCGTAAATCTTTTTAATATCTTTGCCATACTCAACAACAACATCCATATCAACCGCAACTTGTTTTTTACCAACTTCCGTGCTGATTCCTGATGTTACATTGTCTGTATTAACCAATTTTTCAGCTAAATTTGAGAAGAATCCACCATCAACCGTTAATAACCCATCAATTTCCTCTAAAGCAATGCCAATAATCTTTTGAATTACTTTATCGTCAAAAGTAAGTTCTCCTGTAATATTTTTTGGTGCCACTTCTTTATTTGGTACTACTGGTACGTTTGGTTGTTTTTCCATGTTAGTTCCTCCTAATAATTATTTTATATTTTAGGTCGTTTAAATGAATCGAAAAAACCGATCGAATTCAAATAAAAACCTAGATACGCGCCAAGAATTGTTAAAAATATAACCAATATTGTTTTGAAAAAACCGACTGTAATGAGAAGAATCGCCAAGATCAAACCTGCCACTCCACCTATTATCGGATATTGGTATTGTTGAAATAGTCCGTTCATGTGATCCTCTCCTTTACTCTACACGACGAGAATCGTTGCTTTTTTTGGTTTCTTGATAATCTTCCAAAACAACTTGTGTAGTCAATTTGTCTGAAGTACCTAACAATTGTCTAAGTTCAGCCGTGACTTCTTCAATCAATAAGCGTTGTTGCTGTGGAACAGCAATTACTTTCCGCATCTTCCCTTGAATCTTCACTTTAATATTTTTCTTACGCATAACTACCTTCACTGAGGGATTTTCAAGAAAAGGTTCTTTACGAACAATTTGCAAAACAAAATGTTCAATTGCCTTTTTTTGGATAGTTAATTTGCCATTTTCATCCTCTAAAGTAATTGAATGCTTCGCGCTTGGATAAAAAATCACCACTACGAGCAAGACTAAAAGGATAATCGAGCAAATCATACTTCCCCAGAATAAAAAGTAAGGGATGATGCCACCAATAAATGGGTAATCATACATAGAAAGCAAGCGAAACGGGAGATATGTTACAGTTTGATTTTCAATCATCACAAAAGCAAAAATACTAATTGTCAAGAGCAAAAAAATTCCTATCAGCCACTTCCATATCTTATTCATACTTTCACCTCTTTTAACAAAAAATGGTTGCATTTAAAAATAAATCATACAAGTTTTGCTTAAAAGGAAATGATGCGCATTCCTTTTTAAAATGGTATATAATGAATGGAGCAATCGAAAAAGAGAAAACGGCAGATCAAAATACGTACGAATTTCGAAAAAGAACATAATGTTTTTGTTATTTTAAAAATTTTACACGTGTAAACTTACAATCACATTATATCGTATGATTATTTTTAAATCAAAAGAAACAATGTTCATATTTTTTTTAAACATACTTAAATTGTTACTTAATATTTGCCCTCTTTGTTATCGATACATTCATTGTACAACGCTTTTTTTCAAAATAACCGCCATTTTTTAACCTACACTGGACAATTTACAAATTAAAAATTACACTTGTTCCTGTTCTATCAAAGGATAGCACACATAAAGAAAGGATAAAAAAACTTGAATTTTAGCAACCGTATAGATATTTTGGTTAGTCGGTTTTAAGTATCCGCTTACAATAACATTTTAACATAATCTTTGATATATTTCCTATCATACCTATTTCATATTTTATACCAGTGTGGATATTTAAATGAAAGTAGTATCTTTTCTCCCTAAGAAAAACGTATAATAAAACACATAAGTTTTAGATAACATAAAAGTGCTTTTCTTTTTCTAAACTGTTTTTGGCTATAATTAAAATAACAAATATTTAACTTTTATCCATCTAAAGCGTGTGTCAAGAAAGGACCAACAACTATGATGTACGGAATTTCTTCAACTGCCTGGTTGAAACAAAACATTTTATTTGCTTTAGAAGAAGAAATACAATTTATCTCTAGTCGCGAACTCACACAAATTGTGGGTGACTACAGTCAATCAACGATAAAAAAAATCTGTCGAGAATTGCAAGAAGAGATTGAACAAACCTATCCTACTGATGTTTCAACACTAATTATTGATCAGCGAAATGGAATTAAATTAACACGACAACCTTCTATCAATTATCAAAAATTACTTGCGACTATTTTTTCGTCCGAATTAGGTTATGAGTTATTGCAACAGTTATTACTTAAACGTTCCATCTCCACCATTGCTTTTTGTAATAGTCATTATATTAGTGAATCGCAATTGCGCCGGAAAATCAAAGACATTAATTCATCGTTAAAAAAACACAAGCTCCGAATTACTTTGTCAAACGAAATTACAATTAGTGGTGAAGAATATAAATTACGTTCTTTCTTTTTTGTCTTTTTATTTACGATTCATCGCCAGTTTTCATTTATTTCTTGGGTCGAAAACAAGGCAACAATTAATCAATTATCCGAACAAATTGTTGCTGATTTATCTCTTGAATCGAATAGTCAAACAATTGAAATTTTATCGATTTGGGTATTTATTATCAATTCGGCTGTGAAATACGGTTGGCCACTCACTTATGATGACAACGAAAAACAAATTCTAGAAGGTTTTGCTTTACCAAAACGTCCACCTTTCTTAACTGATTGGAAAAATGAAGATTGGCAACTATTAGTAATAGCAATTTACAGCTCTGATATTATTGATTTCCATCTACAAGTGAACTTATCATCGCTTGAAAAAGTTTTACCGTTACAAGATGCAGAGATTTGGATTGAACTATTTGAAGAAAAATTTCTTCCACTAACAGATATTCAAAAAGAATTTATTTATAAAAAATTTGTCAAACAATTATTAGCTAATCACTTTTTTGAACCTGATGAAAATAGCTTGAATAATTTTACCACGCATTATAGCGACGAATTAAAAACGCTCTATCCTATTTTATTTGATAAATACGATAGTTTGTGGCAAGAATTTCTTCAAAAAACATCTGAATCAGCCTATGAATATTTTAGAATCGAAAGTTTATTACTATGTTTTTATCTTGTTCCTAAAAAAATATTCTTTCCAAGAATCAAAATTTTTATTCGTTCTGATTTAACGTTTCTATATACGAAGCATATTGAATTTCGCGTTTCAACACGCTTTTGTGATCAATATTTTATTGAGTTTACAACTGATATTCATCAAGCCGATATTATTTTAAGTACGACATCTTTAAATGAGCTGGACGATTATGTAACCAACTTCAAAAACTTGGTACCCATTATTTTAATTAATTCCAAAATTTCAGAAAATGATTTTTCTAAAATTGAAGAAGCCCTTATTCAACTTACTTCTACGCTATTAGAAGAAACAAAAGTGACGCATTCTTAATCGAGAATGCGTCACTTTTTTAGCGTACAACCAGCACATCACATGGCGCACGATTAATTAAATATGTTGTCGTAGAACCAGCGAGTGTTTCTTCAGATTCGCCTGTTGCACCAATAATAATTAAATCAATTGCTCGTTCTGGTTCGGTAGCATAAGCAATAATTTGTTGTTTAGGATTACCATATGAAACAATCACTGATAGACTGTCCTCAGGTAATGTTTGAGCAATCTCTTGTTTAATACTGGCTAACTCTTCTACTAAATACTTGCGTGTTCCTTCCATCATCTTCATCAAACGCGGTGAATTTAATAAATAGCTAGGAGTATCTAAGATTCGTACGACTGTCAAACTGGCTTCTTTTAATTTTGCTTCTTCTACAGCTTTCGCAATCACTTTTCTTTCCATCGCTGAACCATCAATTGCTACTAATATATGTTTATGCACCATTAACACCCTTTCTACGGATAGCTTCTTCTTTTATTTTAACAAAAAAGCTACGCACCTTCCAATAAATCGCGGTGTTTGTATCCATAAAATCCAAGTATTACTAGTAAAACACTAATTGCCAATATACTACTGAAAGCTACACCATCAAAAGCCTCCATTGGTAATTTAGGTAGCCACTTAAAGATTCCTGTTTTCGCAAACCAATCAGGTAAATCTAAAATTCCGCCAAAATAATCCAATATGAACGCATAACTCAAATAAATATAACTCACCATGCCTAATCTTGGAAACCAGCCTAAAAGAAAAGCGGATAATCCTATGAAAAAACATACTGCTGGATAAAGATTAAAGCCAGCTGCTAGAAAATCATAAACGGTGATAGTAGCAGACTCATTCATTACATAAAGAGCACTTCCGCCGAGCATACTAACAGATAGAAAAATACCAATGATACTAACTAGCATTGCTAAAAGCATAGTTGTCACAAATAATTTTGCTCGCGTTACTTTCGTTACATAAAGTTGACTAAAGCGTAAATGGGTTTCTTCGGCAAACAATTTGTTGATAATCGCAATCGGTAAAATAGCCACGAACATCACTAAAACAACAACAATCGTGCTGGTAAAAGAAGCTTCAATCGAAGTTCCAGTATGCGTAAACATTTGTTTCATCAACTCATTGCTATCTAAAAATTTCTGCATATCGCCATAAATTGATCCATAGGCAACACCTAATGCTGCAAAAGCAACCAGCCAACCCACAATCATTCCCTGATTAATCCGAATCAAAAAACCACGAATAGAAAGCAACGACCGTTTAGCATACGCTCGCCCTGTTTTTTCAGGCAGATAACCAGCACCCATGTCCCGATAATTCTCTAGAAGTACCGCTAAGATAAATAAGCCTAACGTACCTATCAGTAACCAATAAAGATACATCCAATTATTTTCAGTGAAAGGATACGTTAGATAGGTCCAACCTAGCGGATTCCACGCTGTCAAATCCTCGTTAGAGACGTCCGTTCCTGCACGTACCATATAAAGCACTCCGATTATTCCCAAAGTTATGCCAGTTGCTCCGGATGAATTCGGCATAAGTTGAGCAAAAACGAGTGCCAGTAGACCACCAAAAATACCTGCTACACCAATCGATAAACCAAACAAAAATGAACCTTCCCAATCAATTGATGATACTTGGAAAAATCCCATCATGCCAGCAATGATGATTGTTAATATGCTATTGATGAGAATAATTTCAAAAACAACTGCTAACGAATTAGCTTGGCGCCCCACTTGAAAAGAACGAATCAACTCGGTTAAACCTAACTCTTCTTCTTTACGTGTATGACTAACCACATGCAAAGCAGTAACAATCATCGCAAATAGTGCACAAAAAAGTAACATCGTATGAGCATACATAGCACCAATCGTGTAATCGGTAGCGGTTTTTGCAGCAGTAGGACCTACCATAGAAATCATCGCAGGATTTTTCAGTGTTTCATACATCCCAACTAAGCCTTGCCCTTTAGAAATTTCTTCAAAGGCTGGTACAAAACCACCAGAAAAAATTCCTAATCCAATGAGCCAAAAAATAATTTTTGTCCAATCTCTTTTCAAATATTGGACAAATAATACTCCGCTACGAGCAAATTTTTCATTCATTTATTCCCCTCCTAAGCTATCCTTCATAATGACGCATAAATAAATCTTCTAACGTTGGAGGGACAGATTCAAATTTTTTCACACCTAATTTGGTAGCTTCAACTAAGATGTCATTAATAAAATGATTATCAGCTGAAAAAACTGCACTATGTTCATCTTGTTGTTGAAAATCATGCACTCCAACCACTCGTGCAAAATCACTGATTGTCTGGATTGTTTCTAAAGTGATTGTTGAACGTGTTAAATGGCGTAATTCATTTAGTACTCCTGTTTCAACGACCTTACCTTGACGAATAATTACAATTTTGTCTGCTAAACGTTCCACTTCGCTTAAAATATGAGACGAAAGTAAAATTGCCTTACCTGCATGTTTTAACTTTTCTACTTCGTCTTGAAAAACAGCTTCCATTAACGGGTCTAAACCAGATGTCGGTTCATCAAAAATATATAAATCGGAGTGAACAGATAATGCTGCAATCAACCCAACTTTTTGTCGATTTCCCTTCGAATAACTCTTCGCTTTTTTCTTGGGATCCAGTTCAAACCGTTGAATCAATTCGTCTCGTTTTTGCTGGTCTCCACCTCCATGCAATTTCATAAATAAATCAATAATTTCGCCACCTGTTAGACTTCCCCATAAAGCTACATCACCAGGCACATAGGAAATTCGTTTATGAATGTCAAGGCTGTCTTTCCAAACATCTTTCCCAAAAATTTGAGCTTCTCCTGCTTGACGGTTGATAATTCCTAATAAAATCCGAATAGTCGTTGATTTCCCAGCACCATTTGGACCAATAAATCCAACGACTTCACCTGCATCAACAGTAAATGTAACGTCCGACAATGCTTGGAATTTCCCGAATTTTTTTTGAACATTTTTTACTTTGACTACTTCTGTCATTTTCTGAACCTCCCTTGCTTACGCATGCACCCATTATAGTGAGCTTCCAATCTAAGGTCAAACAAATTTTCATCAAGTTATGAACTTTAATCATTTGAAAGTATGTAATTTATTCCTTATACTATATAGGAAAGAAAATTGCGAATAATTAGGTAAAAAAAGTTTGTTAATGGAGGGTATTTGATGAATGGATTTGAAAAAAGAACGTTAGAAAAAAGACAACAAATTATTGATGCTACATTTACCTTAATCAATCAGAAACAAGGCATCCAATCTTTAAAGATCGAAGACATCGCTAGAGAAGCAAATGTTGGTAAAACCACTATTTTTAAATATTTTGGTAATAAGGAAACATTGATCCATGAAACGTTTGCAGTATTTATCGATCAAATTCGCCAACAAGCCCATGCTGAAATGGAAAAAAATCTCCCATTTGAAGAAACATTAATCGCCTTAAGCCAAAATAAAATGCGCGCAATTAATCAAATTAGCAAACAATTTTATTTAGACATGATGGTTTATATGACCGAAAAAAACGAAAACGGCTTATCTATCTTGATGGAAAAATATACAAAAGAAAGTATTGATATGCTCCTTGATCTCTTTCACCGTGGCCGTAAAGAAGGCAAAGTTGACTTAAAATATTCAGATGAATTTTTAATTTTATATTTTCAATCTTTGGTTGAAGGCATGTCACACCCAACTATCTACGAACGAATGTTGCCTTATAGTGAGGAATGGACAGAAATCCTTTTAGCAGGCATGGCACCCAAGTAAAACACACACTAAGTGTTGGTTCACCAATTATATGCTATATATTCGAATGGACTATCTATCTGCTCATCTTCCATTCCCTAACTAAAAACGTCTTATGTAGTTATAACCCCTACATAAGACGTTTGTTTATAATCGTTTGCGGAAACCAAATGTGAGTAACATACACACATAAAAGACCACTGCCCAGTCAATTAAAATGACTGCTCCTAATCCAATTGGATGCATAAACATCGATGTTTCACCAAATAGCATGGTTGAAATATCTAAATAATGGAAGGGGAGATAATAGAACCATTCATGGGCATTGTTCGCTTGTAGCCAACCAAATTGTACAACGACTAATAAAGCGAATATCCAAACTATGTGCGAAATAAAGTATCGAGTAAACAAGCTAATAAACGCACTAAACATGGATATGAAGAAAACTCCTGCGATAAACAGACCGCTGTATGCAAGTAAGAATTCTCCTATAGTTGCTACATCCGTTTTCCCAACCATTGATTGAACAATCGGTGTGCTTAAATGACCAAATCCATTTAAAAGGGTGACTACTACTAAAGCGATAACTGCCACCACTATAAATAAGCCTGTATTCAGTAAAAAGAATGTCCACACTTTACTCATGACTAATTTATGTTTAGAAATTGGTAACACGTTGAGAAAACGAATCGAACCTTGTCGTTTATCTAACATAAAGAAATGTGCTGCCTGAATGGCTAAAAAAGCAAATAATAAAATAGATGAAATCCGATAAATAAGTTGGTTTGACAGATAATTCACTGCTGGTTGATTCCGGCTATCTGGAACTTCGGTTAATTTATGATCGACAAGATATTGATAATATAAAACATCTTGTTGCAAGGAAGCTTGCGTAATTTCTTGTTCCTTATTTGGATATGGAATCAGCTGAATATCCTTTTGACGCCCTGCTGTAAATTCTTGCAAATTAAAGTTGGCATACGCTAAGTTTAACTCATTGCGGGTTTGGGCATCTCCTGTTGATGAATATGCTGAGATTAGTGGTTCTAAGTATGTTAATCGTTCTTTTTCACGATCTGATTCTTCTGTTTTTTTGTCTTTTGATAATTGATTTGCTTTCGCCTCTACTTGTGAAGTGGTTTCTTGAATGGCACCCAACATCGTCAATTGTTGCGTGTTTGCTTTCGCCAAACCACTAAATAAACTTGCCAAAAAAAGAAGGGCTAATAATAAAAAGGAGAAGAATGCAAACCTTGATTTTATATAGCGCTTCATTTCTATACGCATTTGTTCAAACATTTCATTCATCTCCTAAGTTAAATACATTTCTCCATATTGCATTTCGACATCTTGCCCCATATTTTCAACGGTTAGAATTTGTTGGTCTTTCAAAAATAATAATTTATCACTTACTCGTTCGATACTATCTAACTGATGAGAGGCAAATACGATTGTTTTTCCTTGTCCACGCAATTCAACAAAAATTTCTTCAAATTTTCGTGTAGCTTCAACATCCAAACCGTTTAAAGGTTCATCCATTAACAAAACAGGCGCGTCACTGACAATCGCCATCGCTAGCAATACTTGTTGTTTTTTATCCAAAGACAACTGCTGAATTTGCTTGTTTTGACTATTTGTTAACTCTACTCGTGTTAATACTTTTGTAATATCAATTGTGGATTGCCACATTTTTTTCACATAGCGCAAGTGATCTTTCACGGTTAAATTTCCAAATAAATCTTCCGTGCTTTGCACATAAAATAATTGATGTAAAAAAGCCCGACGTTTAGAACGTAAAGAAATACCATTACATTTAATACCACCTGTTTTGCTAGGCACTAAACCACAGATAACATTAAGTAAGGCTGTTTTTCCCCTACCATTCGGTGCAACTAAACAAGCAATCATACTGTCTTCAACAGTAAAAGAAGCATTTTTTAAAATTAGTTGATTTTTAAATGCGACATGCACTTGTTTTACTTCTAACATTTTTTCACCTCGTTATGACTTATTGTGTTTTATTTTACCATTAAATCTTATTTCTAGTCATCAATGTTCCAAAATCCAAACAAAAAACACGAAACAATTTCTTTTTATTTAAGAAATTATTCCGCATTTTTTATCTATTGCGTATGATTACTGTACTTGAAAATAAAAACTAATCCCATTTGGGTCAATAATTTGTAATTGATTGTCTATCTTTTCATAAAGAACTTCTTTTGCTTGCCAGTTTGTTTCTAAATTATCCAGTTCTTCTTGACTATTCACTAAAAAGGTAACATATTCCAAACCTAAATCTTTCTCATCCATTGGCGGTAACTGACGGCCGTTCCAAATATTTGTTCCTATATGATGATGGTAGTTCCCCGCTGCAAAAAATTTAGCTTGTTGCCCAAAATCACTTTTTAATGAAAAACCTAAAATTTCAGTGTAGAATGTTTCAGTTGTTTCTAAATCAGCTACTTTTAAATGTACGTGTCCAATTTTCGTTCCCTCAGGAAAATCTTTGCGACTGCGATCACCCGCAGCTAAAACACCATCCGCATCCATTTCAATCGTGATACCGACAATCTCTCCATCTTCACGAATATCCCATTCTGACATATCTTTGTCTCGATAAACTTCAATGCCATTTCCTTCAGGATCGGTCAGATACAAAGCTTCACTGTACCCGTGGTCACTTGCACCCAAAATAGGCACTTTCGCTGTCAAATAGTGAAAAAGAGTATTTCCTAAATCTTTTCTAGTTGGTAATACAAATGCGACATGATACAATCCGGTTTTTCGAGTTAACGGATTAGGATATGCAATTTGGTTTAAAATTAATAGCGGTGTTTGTTCCACTCCTAAAATACTTTGTTGTGGCGTTGTTTCTAATATCTGTAAACCAATTCCTTGATAATAGTTTGTCATCTTTTGTAAATCAGCTACTTTTAAAGCAACGATTCCTGGATGTGTTTGTTCAGATAATTGAAATGTTGTTTGTTGAATGCCCATCATTTACCCCTTCTTTCATTTGTTGTCATCTCATTATAACTCTTACTAAATGTAAGTGTTATAAATCTGCTTAGCCATTTGCCAATTTATAGTAAAAAAATACCGCTGAAAAAATTTCAACGGTATTTTGTCTATTGCAAGGTTGAAACAGCCATTTGTAAAGCTGCCATTGCATCTTGATGATTAATCGTGTACACGACATTGTTAACTTGCCATGTGACTAGATTGGTTTCATAGCCAGAACCACCCATATCGATAGTGATTTGACCAATGTGTTGCGGTGCTGGTAGCATGGCTACTTCTAAATATTCTACGACTTGCTTAGCCATTGCTACTGGATCTTGTTGTTCCAGGTTATTTGCACGTACCAGCAAGTTCCAATTTCCCTCTTTCCATGCTACATAGGAAGAACCTGCAGCACCTTGTTGATAGCCCGTAATGTTATAGCCTAAATCAACCGGCTGACCACTCATATCAACCCGTAATTCCACTGCAATTTTCGCTTCTGTTTCTGATGGATAAATTGATTGTTGGAAACCTGCAATCGGTGTTTCATAATTTAATTCCTGCTTGTTCAAAATCATAGGTGTAGACATATCATAATATAAAACTGACAATTGATTTTCATCACCTGAACTTGCTACGTTGACGACATTGCCCTGTGTATGTGGAACATTTGTTGGAAAGGCAATGGTTGGAAAATTCATTTGCAATTGTGTCATCGCATCTGTTTGAGTTTCTTCATTTGACGCAGTAGTCTCAGATGACTCCGTTTCAGTTACTGACGTATTGGTTGCTGATGACGTATTAGTTGTTTCTGATTCAACGCTAGATGTAGATGCATTCGTTTCTGCTGTCGTTGACTCCTCAGTCGTAGTATTCATACTGGATTCCGCTTTTGATGAATCGCTTGTCTGAGTTGTTTCTGCTACTTCGGTTTCATTTGTTGTTACTGTTTCTCCTGGTTTCTCGCTAGTTTGTCCGCATCCCACCAATAAGAGTAAAAACATTGGAATACCAACGAATGCTATTTTTTTCATCTTTCTCGCCTCTTCTTTCGTCTATCACTAGTGGTGATTAAAATTGATTAATAAAGTCACCAAACCATTGAACTAACTTTTCCAAAATACTTACAAAAAACTGTTTTGCCTGTTCTAAGAAATTCTCAGAACCTAACATTCGTGCCCATTCATTAATTTGTGCCATAATTTCCGATCGGAAAACCCACACAAGAAAGGCTAACAATAAAATCCCTAATAAACGCCAGATGGCTGAACCAACTTTGATAATAAAAACAATAAGTAAAATCACGATAACTAAAGCAATCAGTTGTTCCATTCAATCGCCTCCTCTCTTTATTTTCTATTATCCTTGGAATTTGGTCAAGGAACATGGTGCTAAAGACTGATTTTTCATACAAAATTTTTATTCGTTTCTCATAAAAAATAACAAAAAAACCAAGTTATCCTACTAAGACAACTTGGTGTTCATGCTTATTTACCGTCCAAGATATTTAGACGAACTTTTTTAGGTCCTTCTGTGCGCACCCCATAAACGATTGTACGAATAGCTTTTGCTACACGACCTTGTTTACCGATGATGCGACCAATATCTTCCGGTGCAACAGATAAATTATATTCAAAGAAATCGTCTGACTCCACAATTTCTAAAGAAATTTTGTCAGGCTGGGTTACTAAAGGACGAACGATTGTTAAGACTAAATCTGTCAAATCTTTCATACTTTATCTCCTTATTTCTTAGAGAATTTAGCTTCGTGATGTTTTTTCATAACGCCTTCTTTAGAAAGTAAGTTACGAACTGTATCAGAAGGTTGCGCACCTTTTGATAACCAATCAAGAACTAAGTCTTCTTTGATTGTTACTTTAGCTGGGTTTGTTAAAGGATTATAAGTACCTACTGTTTCGATGAAACGTCCGTCACGAGGAGAACGTGAATCTGCTACTACAATACGGTAAAAAGGACTCTTTTTAGAACCCATGCGTTTTAAACGAATTTTTACTGCCATTATTTACACCTCCATTGGTTTTAATCACAAGAGCTAGTTTAACAGGTTTTGACAAAGGTGTAAAGAGTTTTTTCTTTACACGTTGAACTTTTTTCAAAAAAATAGTATTTCTTTCTATTTTTAATGATAAACGTTAATTATTAATTGTTTTTCATTAAATAAACTGCTAAAATAAAATAAAAAAGAAAGGGGATTCTTTTGATGAATCTACAAAAAATTCAAAAGCGAGCAAAATTTTTCGCTTTGATTTTTCAATTTTTATTTTTTCTTTTTGTATTTCTTACCGTTATTGCCCTTATCTTGTTAGTCTTTTTTCATTATCCACTAACCTTTGATATAAAAAAATCATCAGAAAATTTTGGTCTCTTCTTTAACTATTCTCAAACTTTTGATTCCACATCAGAAACAATGTTGAGAAATCTTTCGCTTGCCCGTTTAATTTTATATAACTCACTGTTAATCATAATTTTTTATCAAACGAAACAATTATTTAAAAAAATTTCATATGGCTTGCCTGTGTTTGATTCAAAAATTATCCAACAACTGAATAACATTGCTTTTTGGCTTTATGTATATGCACTTGCTCCAATGATTATTGATCCAATCATCTCATATATTTTTACACGCTCCTTTGAAATACGTATTGGTATAGATGCCAGTTTATTATTTGCAATCGGCGTTTCTTTGTTAATTGAAGTCTTTAAATACGGTGCTGTGTTACAATATGAAGTGGATGAAACTGTTTAGAAAGGGATAGACTATGGCGATTATTTCACGACTTGATCGTGTAATGGCTGATCGAAAAATGAGTCTCAATGAATTGTCTGAGAAAGTTGGCATTAGTAATGTTAACCTCTCAAAACTAAAAAATGGACGTGTCAATGCCGTTCGGTTTTCTACTTTAGAAGCAATTTGTCGAGCTTTAGACTGTCAACCTGGCGATATTTTGGAATATCAAGAAGAAAAGTAGTTATTCTTTGTCTTTTTAACTAACTTTTAGTAAGATACAAGTGTAAACATTTAAAGGAGGAATTATCATGAGCAAAAAAATTGGCATTATCGTCGGCAGCTTACGTAAGGATTCATTCAATCGTAAAGCAGCAGAAACATTTGTAAATCTGTTACCAGAAGGCTATGAAGCAGTATTTATAGAAATTGGCGATCTACCTCTTTACAATGAAGACTTAGATGTAGCAGGCAGTGTTCCAGAAAGCTGGACACGTTTTAGAGAAGAATTAAAAACAGTTGATGGCGTGTATTTCTTTACACCTGAATACAATCGTTCAGTTCCAGCAGCAATCAAAAATGCACTTGATGTTGGTTCAAGACCTTATGGTGAAAGTGCTTGGGATGGAAAACCTGCTTTAGTAGTAAGTGTTTCTCCAGGCGCAGTTAGTGGTTTTGGTGCAAATCATCATTTACGTCAGTCTCTAGTCTTTTTAAATATGCCAACATTGCAACAACCAGAAGCATATATTGGGAATGTCCTCAATTTATTAAATGAAGATGGTACGTTCATTGATGATACTGTTAACTTCTTCCAATTAATTACTAACAAATATATTGAATTTTTTGAAAAACTAGCTTAAAGACTAATTTGATTAATAAAAAGTGAGTAGCGATAATTGCTACTCACTTTTTATTTGTAGAAAATAGAAATAGTAACTACTCTCAGATAACCTTTTCTTTTTTGGTATACTATAAATTAAAAAAAGAAAGAAGGCTTGCTATGATGAAAAAACTCCATACAGTAAACGAGAAACAACTGGCTCAGTTACTAACACTTTGGCTAAATAGTAATCTTGACGCTCACGCTTTCATCGATAAGCGTTATTGGCAAGAGCAATTGCCCTTCGTCAAAAAAACTTTACCCGAGTCTGAACTATATATTTATACCACCAACGATAAAATTCTGGGATTTATCGGGCTGATGGACAATTATATTGCAGGTTTGTTTGTTGAGAAATCCTATAGAAATTTGGGGATTGGAACAAAACTACTACATGCAGCAAAAGCCAATCATGAGCAGCTTACACTAACAGTTTTCGAAAAAAATAATAAGGCTGTGAAGTTCTATTTAGCAGAAAATTTTCTCATCGAAAAGAAACAACTAGATGCGCATACAAATGAATCTGAATTTGTGATGACTTGGACGTAACCATAGCTCTTATTCAACACAATCGACAAAAACACCCTTGCAATTTGCAAGGGTGTACAAGATATGATTATCTAAGCAAAATTTCGGCAGCAGGTGGTAATAAGTCTACAAGCTCTAAAGAATATTCCCAAAACATCAGCCCTCGTAAGTTATTTTCTTTAACGTATCGGGCTTTTTCTTTCATAGATTGTGCATCATCATAGGAAATAAATTCTTGACCATCAAAATAATACGACGCTTTCGCTTCATCATCCCAAAAAACATATTCTGGATGATTCGCTAATTTATTTTTTAGAGAATGATAATTTTCTGTTTGGTTACCAAATGTTTCTGCTGGACACCCAACTGGATGTGTTGCATCTTTAGGAAACCCTGTCCACATGCGACTATAGAAAGCTGCGCCAATGACAATTTTATCAGCTGGAACCCCTTTTTCCTGTAAATTTTTTACTGCTTGTTGTGTGCTTAATTCGCCTTCTAATTGACTATAAGATGCTAAGTTTGTGTGATGTCCAGCAGTTTTAGTAAAGCTACCACGCATATCATAAGTCATCACATTAACAAAATCGAGAAAATCAATATATTCATAACGATCATTTGGACTCATAGTATCCAACAATTTTTTCTCTGCGCCAATTGCGGTTGTTAACCAGTACGACTTCTGATTTTTTGCACCTAACTCATCTAATTGAGAGCGTAATTCTTGCACAAAAAACAAGAAATTTTGAGCATCGTCTTCTGAAGCTTTAATTCCTGCAATATCCATTCCTGGATATTCCCAATCCAAATCAATGCCGTCAAACTGGTATTTTTGCATATAGGCAATTAAATTTTTAATTAATATTTGGCGATTTTCTTTCGTTGCTACCCCTTCTGAAAAACCATCTGCACTCCATCCTCCAATGCTAATACATGTCTTTAAGTGAGGATGCTCTGCTTTTAGTTCATTAATCAAATGAATTTTCTTTAAGTCACGCACAATCTCTAATCCGATAATATTGGCGAAGGCATAATTAATACATGTTAAATCCGTTGCTACAATCTCTTCTTTCGTCCACTCTTTGTTGTCATCTAGATACGCAATTACTTCTGTCATGTGTACACCTCATTTTTTATTTTTTTGATCGTTAAAGATACGTTACTGATACTCATGGAGGGATTATTAAGCGACATCATTTGTAGAGTTATAGGTGTTTCTCTTTTTTACTCAAAAAACCCCTTCCTTAATGTCTATCTTAAGAAAAGGGTTTCAATTATTCAATATGTGTTTTTTAGCTAGCGTGTGTTTGACTTGTTTGCTGTTATTTTTCGAAAATGCAATTCTGTTAATTCACCCATTTGTGTAGTTTCCACAAATTCTAACCGTTTACGGTACTTGCCTTCTTCAAATAAACGTTTCCCTTTTCCTAAAAGAACTGGTGCAATTTGTATCCAAAATTCGTCAATCATATCCGCCATAACCAATTCTGTAAATAAACCACCCCCACCAACAATCCAAATACTATCGCCTGCTTGTTTTTGTAATTCTTCTAAAATTGTGACCGTATCTCCAGAAACATAACGTCCTTCTTCTAATTCTTCCTTTTCTGTTCGTGAAAAAATAATTTTTTCTTTACCGGGAAAAAGGTTTTCATCACCTAAAATTTTCTTCGTTTCCTCGTAAGTTACTCTTCCCATAACAACGGTATCTACATCTTTATCAAATGCTTCATAGGTGGAAACGCCCGCTAAATCCGTATCAAATAACCACTGTAAATTATCCTGTTCATCTGCTAAAAATCCGTCCAAACTGATGGCGCCATAAAATACAATTTTACGCATAATAGACCTCCTTTTTCTCTAAGTTTAACAAAAATATGAAAAAAAGGCTTGCAAATTTAAAGTGTACCACTCATAATAGTACACACAAACAAGTGTATGACTATCCGTAGTACACTTTAGTCATACAGAAAGGAGTCTGACATGGTTACCATTAATAAAAACAGTAGTCGTCCCTACTATGAGCAGTTAGTCATCGGGATTAAAGAAGATATTCTTCATGGCATCTTAGTACCTGGTGAAAGAGTGCCTTCTGTTCGCGAAATGGCCAAACAGTTGTTAATGAATCCTAATACTGTAAGCAAAGCATACAAGGTGCTGGAATCTGAGCAAGTACTCGTGACAGTTCAAGGTAAAGGAACTTTTGTAAAAAAGCAAGAGAACATGCCTCGTGATGAACACAGAATCCAAGAATTGCAACAACAGTTCCACATTTTAGTCATTGAAGCCAAGCATTTACAAGTCACCGATGAAGAAATTCAGCAGTGGTTGAAACAAGCAAAAAAAGATTTAGGAGGTTCACAAGCATGAAAGTCGCACACCTTACAAAAAAAATCGATCAACAAGCTATTTTAGAAGATGTCAATTTTGACTTAGTAACAAATGAAATTGTTGGCCTGATTGGTCGGAATGGTTCAGGAAAAACCACACTATTTAGAACAATAGCCGGTCATTATTATACTGACGGTGGAGAAATAACCATTAACAACGAAAATATCGAACTTTTTCCCAAAGAACGCCAGCATATTTTTTATATTGATGAAAAAGAAAACTTTTTGGGTCAGTATTCTTTAAAAAAACTCAATACCTTTTATCGAGCTGCTTATCCTAACTTTGATCAAGATTTATTTTTATCCTTGATAAAAGAACACGAGTTATCCCTGCGCTTATCTTACAATCGCATGTCTAAAGGTATGCAAGGCCTCTTCCAAATGATTTTAGCCATTGCTTCAAATGCAACGTATTTACTATTGGATGAGCCTTTTGATGGATTAGATGTTATCGTTCGGAAAAAAGTGATTAGACTATTGTTAGATAATATGAGCGAGAGTAAGCGAACAACGTTAATTGCGTCACATAATCTCAATGAATTAGAAAATATTATTGACCGTGCCTTACTATTAAAAGGGAACACCATTACCCATGATTATCGGTTGGAAGAAGTTCGTGAACAAGCTAAAAAAATTCAAATGGTCTTTAAAACAAAAAAAGTTCCTGAGCTAGTCAAACAACATTCAAAAGCTCTAGCTTTCCAAGGCCGGGTTGTTACTGCTTTGTTTGAAAATTTTACAGAAGAACTAGCCAATAAAATTAATGCCTTAGAACCCATTGTTTTTGAGGAATTACCTTTAACACTAGAAGATTTATTTGAAGCAAACTTAGCAAACGAATCTCTGACAAAGGAGTTGAAATATGTATGAATTCAATGCTTAAAAATATCTATTATCAACGTTACGGAAAAATATTGCTGGTACTGATGGGAGTGTTCACATTCATTTATGTTGGCTCAGGAGTTAACTCTGTTGGTTCTTGGTATGAACTAAAAGAGTATTTCTATTCGGAAGAGTTTAGTCATAGCTATGACAAAGATACATCTTATCAAATTAAAGACTATCAACATGAAATACCTGTTTATTATCAATCGATTCAAGAATATCGCGATGATGCTCTAACAGTTTTTGATAAGTTTTATTTCTCTCACTTAGCGCCAGCAGAGAGCACCCTATCTGATTACACGAATAATGATTACGAATTGATTGAAGGTGAAGCGAATGACTATCAAGTTGGTGGTTGGTATTCTTCACAACTTTATAGTTACATCACAATAGTTGCACGTGTCATTTTCTGCTTAGGGTTTCTCTTGTTTTTTGTCGATCAAAAAACAAATTTCAATCGCTTTTTATTCTCACTTCCTTTTAAACGTCGAGAATTATTTCTTGGAAAAGTCGTTTATGTCGCTCTTCCACTTCTTGGTTTTTTAGCTCTCATGATTGTGAGTTATTCACTCATCCTGTATTGGGGTATTCCAAAACCCTACATGAATGTTACCTTGTTACAATTACTGTACTCTAGCTTTAGTCATTGGATGTATCTTGTTTTCGCATTGACAGCTGGTATTTTCTTTGGAACAATGTTAGGAAATCTAGTCTTTGGTGTCTTAGCTATCTTGGCAGGTATCTTGCTTTTATCCGGGAATTTTAATTGGGCATATTCAAACTTAAATCTTATGGTTACGTATTTTTTCCCGCAAGTCCGCTTTGTTTCGGCTACAGCCCTTTTTGTTACAGAACCAGGAAAAACAGGTAGTCCTTGGCTGTTCTTACTGATTCTATTTGGAGTAAGTCTCCTCTTTTTATACCTTGGTGAACGCATGTTTCATAAAATTTCTTTAGAAAATAATGGACAATTTGTTACTTCACCAGAAATCCGATTACCGGTTTGTATTACCATAATTATTGGAAGCCTCCTATTCTTTGGATTATTGAACTTTGATTTGACGGGTATGGTAGTGAACGAATATCCTTATTTTTGGAGAGATTTGTTGATACAAATTGTTGTGATTATCGTCGTCAGTGTTACTCTTGTCTACTCTCAAAACATTCGCAATTGGTTGCTTGCCAAACGTGACTTACGCATACAACAAAAATGATACGCAAAAAATCCGTTCCTTGATTCGGGAACGGATTTTTCAATTAAAACTTTTTTAATTCAGTTTCTATTTGTGCCTTATCTTTTTCATTGTTCAAAATATCGATTACCATTTCAACATAATGTTGGTCTATTTCAGTTAAATGTTGCTCTTTTTGCGCTTTGTTCAATTTGTCTAGCGCAGAATTTTTCAAACGTAATTGTTCTTCTGTTGTTGCTAAAAGTCGTTCAATGCTTTCTTGGAAGTCGACATCTCGACTACCAAAAACGTTATGCAAATCACGACGCAAAACGATAATTTCCGAGTCTTTTAAATTTGTTTTTAACGGTAAGTCATCTTTGATTTTTGCGCCATTTAATGCCATATCCTTAGACTCAAATAACTCGTTCACTGACTCCTGAATTTCTAATTTCTCATAAACAATATCTAGCTGTTTTTCTACAAAAGCAAAATCATCAAAGGAGATATTATCCAAATGATATTCCGAAATTAGATATTGATTGGTTCTTTTCAATTTTTTCAACTCTTTGGCTAACGTATCGACTTCTTTTTTAGTAATATTTTCTTTTAAATAGCCATTATTGGTTAGCTGTTTAACTTGCTTGCGCAGGTCTCCTGTTAAACTGACTTGATGGTTATTTTTATTCACTTGAATTAACGCTTTTCCTGCAACCTGCTGTTTTTGTCCTATTGACCAATACGCAACGCCCCCAAATATGATTAACCCCACAAGTACACCAAAAATCCATTTTTTCATAATTATCCTCCCATTTCATTCTTGCTGTTCAGATAAATTCATTATACGCTAGAACCATTGACAAAAATCATTTTTGCCCCAAACGTTATTATTTCATGCCTAAACGTCGTAAATATAAAAAACGGTAGCGATTGTAATAAACAATCGCTACCGTTTTAAATTGATTTTATTTTTATTTTTTATCTTTTTTATCGAATAAATCGTTCACTTTACTAGCGACGTCATCCACTAATTCTTCGGCTTTTTCTTTGGCTTCACCGTATTTTTCTTTGATTTTGCCTTTTAATTCTTCGGAGTCGTCACCAGTTACTTTCCCTTTAGCTTCGGTTACTTTACCTTCAACTTGTTCTTTGTTTACCATAGTGTATCTCTCCTTTTCATGAATGTATCTTTATAATAACATCCTTTTTTAGAAAGAACCAATAATATGATATTTACGCATGTAATTGAATAACTTTTCCTAAAGAAAGTGCACGTGAATTTTTTGCGTGTCCAATTTGTGTTGTTTTGGCAATCGGAACATCAAATGGGAGTACGTCTTTTACTAGCTGTTCAATTGGGTAACTTTCGGCTTTTTGATAACTAGTAAAGGTTCCTAATAAAATTCCCTTAATTTGTTCGATATTGGGCAGTTGAAATACATGATGCAACATAGAAAAAAGCGCATGTTTATCTCCACCAAAGCTTTCAAGAAACAACACTTTATTGCTTACATCTGGTAAATAATTTGTGCCTGCTAACTTTAGAAAACAACGAATGTTCCCGCCAATAACTATCCCGCTGATTGCTTTTCCTTGGACGAATTCCCATTCTACATCATACAAGGTTTTCTTGCCTTCAAAAAACGTTTCATAAAATTTTTGACGTTGTTGCCCCGTTTCCTCCCAAAGTAATGTTTTCAACTGAAATAATTCGGTTGATTGACTGCCTAATAAACTATTTAACACAGCAGTCAAATCACTGTAACCAAAGAACGGGGTTGGATGTTTTGCCAGTTGTTCGTAATCTAAATAAGGCAACACGCTATTGGCACAATCGCCACCGGAAATATCAAAAATAGCTTTGATGGTCGGATTTTCAAAATAACTTTGGAGTACAGTAGCTTTTTTAGAGGCGTTGGTTGTAGCCTCATCAAATAATAAGGGACTTTTGACAATTATCACGCCCATGTTTTGCAATAATCGACATAACTGTTCGATTTCTTGCGGATTGGTTTGGGGATTGGAATTCCCAACCAGCGCAATGGTATCACCTGTTTTTAACTGCATCGTATGCCTCCTTCTACAAAAAGAGAGTCAACATCGCTGTTGACTCGGCTATTTTTATTTACGTTTTTTCTTTTTCTTCTTGTTTTTCTTCACCATACGGTTCATTGCCATTTTACCAAGTTTCCCTTTAACGCCACCACCAAACATTTGATCCATGCCTGGAATGTTGTTGATGTTTCCTTTTGAAACTTGTTGCATCATTTTACGTGATTCTTTGAATTGTTTAATCATACGATTGACTTCAACGACACTATTTCCAGAACCAGCCGCGATTCGACGACGACGACTTGGATTTAATAAATCGGGGTCTTCACGTTCAGCAGGGGTCATTGAATAAATCATCGCTTTTTTACGCGCAATGTCTTTTGGATCTAATTTGAAGTTTTCTAATCCTGGCATTTGACTCATTCCCGGAATCATCTTCATCAAATCTTCTAAAGGCCCCATGTTTTCTAATTGTTCAAATTGCTCAATAAAATCATTAAAGTCAAAGTTATTTTCACGCATTTTTTGCGCTAATTCTTCGGCTTTTTTCTCATCGTAATCTTGTTGGGCTTTTTCGATTAAGGTCAGCATGTCACCCATACCTAAAATACGGCTAGACATACGATCTGGGTGGAAAACTTCTAAATCAGTTAATTTTTCACCTGTACCTGTAAATTTAATTGGTGCACCTGTGACCGAACGAATCGATAGTGCCGCACCACCACGAGTATCACCATCTAATTTGGTGATAACAACCCCCGTAATACCTAATTGTTGGTTGAAACTATCGGCAACATTTACCGCGTCTTGACCGGTCATGGCATCAACAACTAATAGAATTTCATTGGGCTCAGCGATTGCTTTGATTTGTTTTAACTCATCCATCAATGCTTCATCGATATGCAAACGACCGGCGGTATCGATTAATACATAGTCATTTTTCTTTTCACGAGCTACTTTCATCCCTTGACGGACAATTTCCACTGGACTAACATCGGTTCCCATATCAAACACAGGCACGTCTAATTGTTGGCCTAATACTTTCAACTGATCAATCGCTGCTGGACGGTAAACGTCACCTGCAATCATTAAAGGACGTGCTTTTTCTGTTTTAATTAAATGATTGGCTAATTTACCAGCAAAGGTTGTTTTACCTGCACCTTGCAAACCAACCATCATAATCACCGTTGGAATCTTAGGACTTTTCTCAATACCAACTGCTTCAGAACCTAATGTTTTGGTTAATTCTTCATCAACGATTTTTACAATTTGTTGTGCAGGAGATAAGCTTTCTAATACTTCTACACCAATCGCGCGTTCACGCACATTTTTTGTAAATTCTTTTACCACTTGCAAGTTAACGTCGGCTTCTAACAATGCCAAACGAATCTCGCGCATCATTTCTTTTACATCTGCTTCAGAGACTTTGCCTTTTTTACGAAGCTTGCTCATCGCCTGTTGCAGACGTTCTGTTAAACTTTCAAATGCCATCTTTTATTCATTCCTTTATTCTTCGATTTCTTGTATATCCCGCACAAAATTAGCCAGCTTCTCATCTTGCGGGTATTGCTTGGCTAAGTAATCATTTAATTGATCCAATAATTCACTACGAACGATATAATCAGAAAACATATGTAGTTTCCGTTCATAGTCTTCTAGAATTTTTTCGGTCCTCTTTATATTATCATAAACTGCTTGACGACTGACATTAAATTCTTCTGCAATTTCTCCTAAAGAAAAATCATTCGCATAATACAATTCCATATAATTCATTTGTTTTTCTGTCAGCAACGTTGAATAAAATTCAAAGAGAGCATTCATCCGATTTGTTTTTTCGATTTCCATCTATTCCCCTCCTTGCTGTGCTAACCATTGAACTTCCGATTGAACTGTCATTCCTTGTAAGATAAAATACGCTGTAGCAACGCCCACGCCTTGAACTTTAGTTCCCGAAAATGTTCCGTCGTAGATGATTTGGCTGCCACAAGAGGGACTTTTATCTTTTAAGACGAGCTGTGTGATGCCTTGCGCTTGTAATTTCTCATAAGCACGTTTGGCGCCATCTTTAAACATGTTCGTCACGTCTTCCCCTTGATTCGTTTCTACATGTGCCGTGCCTTCCCAGACATCAAAACCATTACCACCAACAATTTCAGCAGGATCACGCGGAATGGGTAGGCCCCCTAGGACTTCTGGGCAAACACGAATGGCTTGATTTTGTTCAATTAGTTTAGTTAAACCGACAACTTCTTGATGATTCCCATCATAACGGCAACAAATACCACCTAGACACGCACTAATCCCAATCATTTTATCACGCCTCGTTTCTACTAAAGTCGTTTTATATTATAACATTTATTTAGAGCTGACAATAGTCCCTAGCGTGCATTCATGGTAAAATAAACCTAGTTTCAAAAATATGTTTTGCAAGGAGTTTCCTCATGAAAAAAGTTTTAATCGTTGATGATGAACCATCAATCGTCACTTTATTAACATTTAATCTAGAAAAAGAAGGTTATCAAGTGACCAGTGCCAGTGATGGATTAGAAGGCTATGAACTTGCCTTAACACACTCATTTGACTTTTTAATCTTAGATGTGATGTTACCAAATTTGGATGGTATTGAAATCACGCGAAAATTACGTCAAGAAAAAATCGAAACCCCCATTTTAGTTTTAACAGCTAAAGATGATCCAATCGATCGTATTTTAGGTTTGGAAATTGGGGCAGATGATTATTTAACGAAACCGTTTAGCCCACGAGAAGTGTTAGCTCGAATGAAAGCTATTTTCCGCCGAATGGAACCTCGTAAACAAGCCAATCAAGAAGAAAGCGAAGAAGAATTAATCGTCGGTGAAATCGTCGCAGACGTGACCAATTATCACGTGACAGTCAGCGGAAAACCTATCGTTTTAACGCCGAAAGAGTTTGAATTGCTTGTCTACTTTATGAAACGTAAAGGACGCGTCATTGACCGCGATACCTTATTAGAACGAATTTGGCATTTTGATTTTGACGGTCAAAGTCGCATTGTTGATGTCCATGTGAGTCATTTACGTGAAAAAATTGAGCAAGATCCAAAACATCCCCAATACTTACAAACTGTTCGTGGCTTTGGCTATAAATTTTTGGAGCCAAATGAAGGATGAAAAAACAAAACTACCTCGGATGGTTACTCTTACTTTTCACTATTTTCATCGGTAGTTGGCAATTCATCCGTAATTTTTATGACCAGCAAGTACTCATGCAACATGAAACGTATTTACAACAAAAAGCTGATTTATTTATCCGTCTCTCTGCCAGTGACCAATCTTTAGAAACCATTGCGAAACAATATGTCATCGATTCTGAAGAACGGATTACTTCGTTGGATGAAAAGGGAAATATTTTATTTGATACGTATGATTCTACACTGTCTGGTACACGATCCAAACGCCCTGAAGTAAATGCTGTATTAAAAGGAAGTTCATTAGGGCGAGCCGTTCGAATGAGTCCAACATTACATAAAGAATTGCTCTACGTAGCAATTCCAATTAAAGAAGATGGACAATTAAAAGCGATTATTCGCATCGCCGAACCGACAGCAAACTTCTTGCCTAGTGCTCAAAGAATGAAACAAGCTATTTTTCTTGTTTATAGTTTTTTTTGGTTGATATTAAGCGGCATTATTTTACAAATCTTACGCCGTCGTAATCGCCCGGTTGAAACAATTTTACCAGTAATCAAAAAAATGATTAAACATCCCGATAATCCAGAAATTATTATGCAGTCTTCACCACAATGGAAAGAATTGTATCAAAGCGTGAACCTGTTAAGTGAGCAAATGAGCCATACGTATCAAGCCTATAGCGCCAGTGAAAAAAGACTGTATACTCTTTTAAATGAATTAATGATTGGTGTCTTTATTATTGATGAAGACGGCAAGTTATTGCTCATGAATGCTACCATGCAAGAACAACTTGGCAATTTTGCTGCCCCTTTACAGCGATCATTCACTGAAACAATTACAGATACACAGTTAATTCAAATGATTTATCAAATTAATGACAAACATCCCTTTACCCATGAAGAAATTCAAACAACTAATGAGCGGGTCCTAGATATCACCTTGCGTTATTTTGAAGAAGCCAAACAAATTTTGGGCGTTTCATATGATTTAACGCGTATCCGTCAATTAGAAAAATTGCAAAAAGATTTTGTTGGAAATGTTTCTCATGAATTGAAAACACCTGTCACTTCATTGATTGGATTTACAGAAACTTTGCTAGATGGCGCAAAAGATAATCCAGAAACGTTAACTGCCTTTTTAAAAATCATGCAAAAAGACGCTTATCGTTTGGAGAATTTAATTCAAGAAATCATTCAGCTTTCAAAAAGCGCAGATATTGATTACCACATTCAAACAATTAATGTGGACCAAGTTTTTCAACAAATTTTAACGGATTATACACCTGTAATTGAAGAAAAACAACTTACTATAACCCTTGAAGGAGATACGAATCTATTCTTTACAACAAAAATGGAATTGTTTACTCCTATCTGCAAAAACTTAATTGAAAATGCCATCAATTATTCGTTACCTCAAGGAGAAATCAAAATTCATTTTGCAGAAAAAAGTGGACTAGTCTTTTATGTTCAAGATTTTGGTATTGGCATTGAAAAGGAAGAACAAGTAAGGATTTTTGAGCGTTTTTATCGTGTCGACAAAGCGCGGGCTCGCAATTCTGGTGGGACAGGATTAGGGTTAGCAATCGTCAAGGATTATGTGGAAATTTTAGGAGGAAGCATTCATGTGGATAGTCACTTAGGTGTTGGCTCAACATTCCATGTCTTCTTACCGATGAACTAGGAGGAGAAATGAAGAAAGTATTTTATCTGACATTAGGTTGCGCAAGTCTTGGTTTAGGAGCAGCTGGAACAGTCCTTCCCGTTTTACCTACTGTTCCTTTTTTATTATTAGCAACTTATTCATTCGCCAAGGGTTCTGAACGGATGCATCAATGGTTCATTCAGACCTCCCTTTATGAAAAGCATCTTGCTACTTTTGTGAATGGTCAAGGAATGAGTAGACAAACAAAACGGCGTGCGATGATTACCGTCACCCTAACAATGGGTTTTAGTTTTTTGATGGTTCAGCAACGTCCCTTATTACAATTGATGCTAGCTGGTATTTGGTGCTGTTTAATGTTGTATTTTATTTTTAAAATTAAAACAATCGCATAAAAAAAAATAAGTGACTATCGCATAGGGGGAAAGATAGTCACTTATTTTTATTTTTTTATAAATCTTTTACTTCACCATCAACTGTACGTTCAACTTTCATGTCTGTAATTGGTAAGTAACCTAATTCTTTTACGACACCGTTTTGGATTTCATCTGTTAACATATAATCTAAGAAACTTTTGACGTTTGCATCAGGTTCGCCTTTTGTATACATATGCTCGTAAGACCAGATTTTCCATTCATTTGTTTGAATTGTTTCAGGTGTTGGTTTCACACCATCAATTGATAATTCTTGCATGGAATCGTCAATATAAGACAATGCCAAGTAGCTGATTGTTCCTGGTGTTTCTGCAACAATTTTACGAACAGTTCCTGAAGAATCTTGTTCTTGTGACTGAATCGTTTCAGCTCCATCTAAGCCCCATTTTTCAAAAGTTGCTCGTGTACCACTTCCTGATGCGCGGTTGACAACAGCAATCTCTTGATCTTTGCCGCCAACTTCTTTCCAGTTTGTGATTTTACCTGTGAAAATATCAATTAATTGTTGTTTAGTAATATCAGTAACGCCAACTTCTTTATTCACGACTGGCGCCATCCCTACTACAGCAACTTTATGGTCAACTAATTCATCGGCTAGAACACCGTCTTTTTCTTCAGCAAATACATCTGAATTTCCAATTGTTACTGCACCTGCTGCTACTTGACTTAGCCCTGTTCCGCTACCACCACCTTGAACTGAAATGGTGTAATTTGGATTTTCAGCACTAAAACTATCTTTGGCTGCATCTACTAAAGGTTGTAACGCCGTTGAACCAACAGCTACGATTTCTACTTTTTCATTTGAGCCACTTGCTGATGAAGAAGATTCGTTAGTAGAACCATTCCCTCCGCCGCAGCCTGCTAATAATACTCCTGCTAATACTAGTAATCCTGTGATTTTTTTCATTGATGAAATTCTCCTCTCTCTTTCTCACACCCATAGTCTAACAAGCGAATGTAAATCCCTGATGGACTTTATGTAAAGAATTCATCAACATATGTAAAAATTGTGTAAACATGTTATGCTCTTGTTAAAAAGGCTGTAGGAGGAGAAATCATGCAACTTATTCCCGTGAAAGAAAATGAGTTATCCGAAGTATTACACATTCAGAAAATGGCGTTTAAAAAACTGTATGAGACTTATCACGACCATCAAACATCGCCTTATACTCAAACCTTCAAACGATTAGCCGAAAAGTATCATCAATCAAACAATTATTTTTTCTTTATTGTAACTTCTGAAAAAATCGGCTTTATTCGGATTGTCCTAAATGATATGCAAACACATGCTAGAATTTCTCCCATTGCTATTTTACCAGAACAAGAAAACCACGGATTTGGACAACAAGCTTTAGCATTAGCCGAAAAACACTTTTCAGAAATTAAACGCTGGCAACTAAGTACCATTTTACAAGAAGAAAAACTAGTTCATTTTTACCAAAAAGCAGGATATATTCAACAAAAAGAAGTTCATCCTATACAAGAAAACATGACGATAACATTCTTTAATAAAGAAATTTTATTAGAAAATAAGTTATGCTAGTTATCTTTTTCTATTTGCTTACCTCGATAGTCGCAGCAAATCATCTAATTTTTACAGTAACTACCCTCACGCTCCTAGCCTATTAAATGTATTCTTTCCATAAATTCTGACTTACTATTTCTTTACAAAAAAACAATCGCAAGGAATTCCTTGCGACTGCCTTTTAATTTCCTTTGACGTAACGCTCCATGCGTGCCATAGCTTCTTTTAAGTTTTCTAAGCTTGCAGCATAGCTGATACGGATATACCCTTCACCGGCATCACCAAATGCAATTCCTGGGATGACTGCTAACGCTTCTTTTTGCGCTAATTCTACACAAAATTCCATTGAGTCTTGAAGACAATCTGCTGGAATTTTAGCAAAAATATAAAAGGCTCCTGAGGGTTTCGCAACGTCAAAACCAAAGCTTGTCATCTTATCGTAAACGAAATCACGACGCGCTTGATATTCTTTTTTCATCACCTGTGCATCATTGATTCCTTCAATTAACGCACGTACGGCTGCTTTTTGTGAAACAGTCGCTGCTGCTGTTACTAAATATTGATGTACTTTGATGATTTCTTTCGTTAACTCTTTCGGTGCATAAATAAAACCAATTCGCCACCCTGTCATTGCATGTGATTTTGATAATCCATTGATTAAAATCGTTTGTTCACGCAAATATTCGGCAATTGACACATGTGCCTCGTCATACGTTAACTCGCTGTAAATCTCATCACTAATAACAAAAACTGGATATTTTTTCAACACTTCTGCTAAAGATTTTACTTCTTCACGAGAGTAAGTTACTCCAGTCGGATTACTTGGATAATTTAAGATCACTGCTTTTACCGCTTCTCCATGTTCCTCTAAAGCCGCTTCTAGCGCTTCTGGAGACAATACAAAGCCATTGTCACTTGTATCAATGTAGACAGGCTCGGCACCTGCTAAAGTGATGA
This sequence comes from Enterococcus sp. DIV2402, assembly GCF_017426705.2. Taxonomy (NCBI): domain Bacteria; kingdom Bacillati; phylum Bacillota; class Bacilli; order Lactobacillales; family Enterococcaceae; genus Enterococcus; species Candidatus Enterococcus lowellii. The sequence goes on from NZ_CP147251.1 coordinate 2,808,722, forward strand.
TAGGCTCATATCCAGGATAAATTGGTGATGGTAGTAAAACTTTATCGCCAGCTTCTAAAATTCCTAATAAACTAGCAGAAATAGCTTCAGTTGCTCCAACAGTAACCAAAACTTCTGATTGCCAGTCGTAACTAACTTGGTATTTTTCTTCTAAAAATTTACTCGCTGCTTGACGAATATCTGGTAAACCTGACATCCCAGTATAATGGCTAAAATTATCCTCAATCGCTTGTGACCCAGCTTGTTTTACGTGTTCTGGTGTATTAAAATCTGGCTCACCTAGCGTTAATTTTAAAATGTTTGGAATATCTGAAACACGCTCATCAAATTGGCGAATTAAAGATACTGCAATTTTATCCACTTGTTTATTGAATCGTTTTGTTAAATCCGTCATTATTCCTCACTCCTCATTGTTGATATCCTACCATAAATTCACAGATTTTTGTCATTTTTTTATTATTTTTATCGAAATTTTCTAACAATTTAGAAGTGAAAATTCGTCCACGATTTTTAAGAAACATGAACGAATTATTTTAACTAAACAATTTTAGTCCGATAATCCCAACAACAATGAAAGACACAAAAAATAACTTCGATTTATTACGACTTTCACCTAAAAATAAAATACCATACCCTACAGTTAATACAGATCCAATGCCCGTCCATACTGCATAGGCCACACCTAATGACACATAGGTTGTCGCTTGACCTAATAAATAAATCGAAATTAAAATAGCCACTATGGAAAATAACAGCCAACCTTTGTTGCCGTGATTCGCTTTTTCCAAACAGATAACAAAAACGAGCTCCATTAAGCCAGCAATTCCTAATAATAACCAACTCATTTGCTTGCCTCCTTATCCGTTAATTTCAAGCCAACAATCCCGATTAACAAGACAATCAAACTAATGAACTTAAATATATTGGTTGGTTCATGAAAAACGACTAAATCTAAGATAGCCGTACCCGCTGTCCCAATTCCTGTGAAAACAGCATAGGTAATCCCCACACCAAAACGATGCACGACAGACTCTAAGAAATATAAACTAATAAGCAATACGATGATTGTCACGATTCCCCAACCTGGATGGGTAAAACCATTACTCTTTCCTAGGGTAAATGCCCAAAATATTTCTAGCAATCCTGCGATTAATAACTTTGTAAATGCCATATTTTCCTCCTTAAACGCAAAAAAGGCAACAAACTAACTTACGAGGCCTAAAAGTTAGTTTCTTGCGTTCATCCGGCGATGTGTATTTCATATTTCACTGAATTATACTCATTCTGTTTCTTAAAGTCAACTAGCAAAAAAACCGAAGCAATGTTCACTTCGGTAGCTATGCTATATTGTTTTTAAGTAGATTTTTCTAATAATTAATTTATCGAATAAATGCGAATTATTGTCATGTTCAGCAATAATTTCCGCCGTAATCGTTTTATTTTCTGATTTTTTTCTTAATTGATAGACAAGTTTACCCGTCTCATTTAGTTCATGAATCATATCTATCACGCCACCAAAACCCGTCTTTTTCGTAATAAAACCTAAAGCAACCATTCGTTCATCCACATTTTTAGCAGACATTGTTGATCCAGTAATCAATGCCTTGCGTAACGTATTAGAAAAATCTTCCATGCCCTTCACCGAGACTTGTTCTGATTCTACTTCCTGTATCGGTTGCTGATTTGGACGTGCTCTTAATTCATGTAGTTCTTGCAGTAATGTTTCGTACTGTTCTTGCGTAAGCATCACACCTGCGATTTTTTCACGATTAAATACATACACAGCGGTACCTGCTTCGCGCGCTTGGCTAAATACGTCCATGGGAGACTTCTTCACTTCGGTTATTGAAGTTGTGGGAACTTCGAGCTTTTTCAGTTCCATTTTTTCCCCTCCTTGTCTTAACTTTCACATTATATCATAACTTTTCCTGTAGATTTCATCCGAATCGAAAAAACATGGTGAAAACCACAAACTATTTCTTACTTATATTAACAAACATACGTTCGCCTGTCTAGTTAAAAAAAGGCAGAGACGTAAAATCTCTGCCTTTTTTCCTTAATCTATCGTCGTTTCATAACCAATTGCACTGACTTTTTCGGCAATCTCATTCGCACTAACTTGCGCTTCGTCAAATTTAACCACACCTTGGCCTTTTTTCAAATGAATTTTTGTTTTTTGAATACCCGGTAATTCATTGATTGCTGTTTCAACACGATTTGCACAATGGTCACAACTCATCCCTTTAATCGCAAATTTTTGTTTCATTGATTTTCCTCCTTTTGGCACTCACACTGTCCTGGAATACAATTACAAGCAATCTCTTTTACAGGTTGTTTGGTTGTTAGTACCTCTTGAATTGCTTGGATGTCTGCTGAAGTTAATTCGACTTCAGTAATTAAATCGGCAATGGTTTGACCAACTTTACGTGCACAAATATGTGAAAATAGATTTTCCGTTGCGCTACGAACAGTCTCTGATTCACTCACTTTTGCCGAATAAAGAAACTTTTTGCCTTCTCGTTCAGTATGTAAAACATCTTTTTTTACTAATCGTCCTAATAAAGTTTTAATTGTGGCAATTTTCCACCCTTTTGATTCACTGAGAAGTTCGTTAATGGTCGTTGCATCGATTTGTTCATTATTCCAAATGACACGCATCACTTCCCATTCAGAATCACTAATTTTTACTGGTTCATTGATTATGGTCATCAACATCCCTCCTTCTTATATAATTTACAACTGTAATCTTTTTTTGTCAAAAATAAACGCTCACTTTTTTAAAAAAAGATTCCAGAAGAATTACTTCTGGAATCCGATTCATTTTCGTTGCCATTTAAAGAAATACCATGAAAGAAAATCCATCAACAGGAACAAAAAGAAGCCGAAACTACTCAAAATTAAAATACCCCCATACATCGCCGGATAGTCCATCCGCGTCCAAGCATCCATAATGAAATAGCCCATTCCAAATTCAGTGCCGTAATTTTCAGTGAAAAACAAAATAGAAATCGCTGTTCCTAATGAAATACGCGTTGAGCTAAACATCGCGGGTAAGGTAGCTGGAAAAGTAATCGCAGAAAACTGTTGCCAACGAGTCGCTTTTAAACCACGATATACATCATAATAATGATGAGGAATTTCTCTCACGGCATCTCGAACCGAAATGGTGACTTGAGGCAAAACAATTAAGACAATCATGGTAATTTTTGACCCATCACCTAATCCACCCAGTAGCATGACAATCGGTAATAAGGCCATTTTAGGAATTGGATAAGTTAAATAAATTAAGGGATCAAAAAACTGATTCCATTTTGGAAAACTCCCCATCACTAAGCCTAACCCAAAACCACCCAAAATAGAGAGAAAGATACCGACAATCACTCGATAGAAACTAGCCTGTAAATGTTGAAACATCCCTTCTGCAAACAAATTAGGAATGCGCGCTAAAACAACTGTTGGTGTCGGTAATAAGGGTTTTTGTAAGGTAAAACTGCCCAGCCACCAAATACCTCCTATCAAAATAATCGCTGCGACTGCACCCAAGAATTGACGAAGACTTTTTTTCATCCTTCAATCTCCTTTCGCAACACTTGTGTCGTTTGAAACAGAAGCTCAGATTGGCGTTCGCCAGCCAAGTGTTCTTTTTCTTGGAAAGGAGAAGTCATTTTATGTTTAATACGCCCAGGATTGGGTGCTAAAACAATCACTTCATGCGCCAATAATAATGCCTCTTCAATATCATGCGTAACAAACACGGTTAAACGCGGTGCTTGATGCCAACTATCTAAAAATAATTGTTGCGCGGTTTCCCTTGTAAAAGCATCCAATGCAGAAAAAGGTTCATCCATTAACAATAACTCACTATGACTTGCAAGGCCACGCGTAATCGCTACACGTTGTTTTTGTCCACCACTTAGTTGATTTGGATATTTATCCGCCACATCAGTTAGTTGCATTTGTTCAAATAATTGTCGTACAGCTAATTGATCGTCTTGTGTAAGTCGTTGCTTTTGACTAATTTTTCTTCCTGCCAAAACAGTTTGACGCGCAGTTTGCCACGGTAACAATCCATATTCTTGCGGAACTAAAGAAATCACAACATCTTTAGGGCTTTTTTCGGCATAAGTGAGTGTTCCCTTAGTGGGTTCTTTTAACCCTCCCAGCAATTGTAGCAAGGTCGTTTTGCCCGCTCCAGAAGCCCCAATTAATGCATAAATTTTTTGATCTGCCAGCGTTAAAGAGATATCTTGTAAAATCGTTTTGTCTTCAAGCTCGAAAGAAACATTTTTTATTTGAAAGCTTTTATTTAAAGTAGACATCACTCAATACATCCTTTGGCTCAATCATTTCTTTCAAAATGCCTTTTTCCTTCGCCCACTCAAACGCTTTAGTAATATCTTCTGCCGTTGCTTGACTTGCATGTGGATATTCAGGAACTTGAATGTCCTCCTTTAACTCTTCTGGGAAACCAATTTCATCAATAAATAATTGAATGTATTCTGATTTATCATGTTCTTTCATCCAATCTACTGCTTCATTGTAAGCATCGTACATCCCTTGTAATGCGTCTGACTTTTCATCAATTGCCTCTGTTGTAAAACATAAGACAAATGGATTAATCCCTATGCTACGCGTTGAACCTAAATTAGTCATACCTTTCGTTGTTGTCATTGTCACAAAAGGTTCAGGTAAAATTGCTGCTGCCGCTTGATCGTTTTGCAATAATTCTACACGACTAGGAACTTGCGGAACATCCACAATTTTGACATCTGAACCTGTCATCCCAGATTGAGCTAAAATTTGATCGACAGCATATTCGGGCCCTTGGTTTTTTAACACGATAACTTCTTTTCCTTTTAACTCTTCCACACTTTTAGTTTCTGCTGTGGCGATTAAGTCAAACTGACCAAATGTTGAACTAGTAATTTTGACATCCATACCTCCTTGTAAATAAGCAGCTACGCCTACTAAGTCGGCATTGATTCCATCAACAGTTCCTGCTTGAAAAGCGGCATCACGGTCTTTACCTGATTTAAAGGTTTCTAATTCAATAGTGACTCCATGCTTTTTATCAAAACCTTGCTCATGCGCTACAATAAATGGCATATTATCTGTCGAAGGCATTACGCCAACTGTAACCGTTGGTGTTGCATCCTCAGACTCAGAAGCGCCTGTTTTGTTCTCACTAGCATTTCCACACCCCACTAAAAATAACGTCATTAAGCCAAAACTTACAAGTAATTTTTTCATTATTAACAATTCCTTTCATCTATTCTCAACTATTTATTTTACCACTATTTTCTGTAAAAAAAGAAAAAACATTTACCACGAAGGATAAATGTTTTACTTCTGTTTATTTTTTTTCATTACTTCTTGTCGATAGCTACGATTTCCTAAAAATTTCAAGGTTTTCATTAGTGGTTGTCGATTTTCACCCACTAAACCAATCAATTCAATAAATAATTCTAAACCAAATGTTGTACTGATAATCAATAAAACAATCGCCCAATTACTGGCATAGTTCATCAATAAAGCGATAAATGAGAAGACCATCGCCATCGCATAAATCGTTAAAACAGCCCCACGATGCGTAAATCCTAATGACAATAAACGATGATGCAAATGCATTTTATCTGCAGAAGAAATGGGTTGTTTATTAAAACGACGACGAATCATTGCATAAATCGTATCTGTAATCGGTACGCCTAAAATAAACATTGGCGTTAAAACTGAGATAAATGTGGCATTTTTCAATCCTTGAAGTGAAAAGACTGAAATCATAAAACCTAAAAATAAAGCCCCAGTGTCCCCTAGAAAAATAGTTGCGGGATAGAAATTATACGGGAAAAATCCAACAATTGCCGCAACCAGTGTAAAAATTAAAATGGCTAATATAACCCCATTGCTTGGTAAAAAGAAATAACTAACTAAGCCCATAGTTACTAAAGCAATAATCGAGACACCCGCAGCTAAGCCGTCTAAGCCATCAATTAAATTCACTGCATTGGTAATTGCTAAAATCCATAATAAAGTAACAGGTAAGCTTAACCACCCTAGATTAAAGTAACCAATAAATGGGATGGAAACCGTGCTAATCCGAATGCCTGCAATAAAATAAATTTCTAACGCGGCTAAGGTGAGGCCAATCGTTTTTTGCATAGGTGTTAATTCAAACACGTCATCCATCAAGCCAGTTATAACTACAATCGTGGCACCTAAAAGCATGGGCCAAATTCGATGAACATCTAATGTATCACTAAACTCCCACAATACGGCGATAGAAAAAGCAAGAAAAATACTTAATCCTCCCGCAGTAGGCATCGTTTTTTTATTAATACGCCGTTCTCCTGGCTTATCCACTGCACCAATTTTAAATGCAAGGAGCTTGATTAAAGGTGTCAAAATGGCTGCAAGAATCGTTGTCAGAAATAGTCTTACAATAAATTGAAATGTAAATCCCATTAGCTTTTCTCACTTTCATCACTCTTTTTGGACCAATGTTTTTTGAAGCCTTTTTTCACTTTGTCGACCGGTCCAGTTCGCTCAACAACTTCACCACCAACAAATTCTTCAACTACCGCATTGAGGACACCACCTAATACGATAACCGTAGCAGCAAAATTCAACCAGAGCATAAGGACAACAAAACTTCCAATAATTTGATAACCGCTGACTCTTGCAGCAAAATATTGCGCATACAAACCAAAAACTTGTGACAATAACATCCAACCAATTGTGGCGAAAACAGCACCTGGAAGAACGGAACGTAACCGCACCTTTACATTTGGTGTAATCCAATAAATCACACTCATTAATGTCATCATCGTCACAATTGTCAATGGCCATTTTACTGTTTGGAAAGTACGAATAATCTCATCTGAAAATAGTAAAATCGGTTGCAACTGATCTAAAATTAGTTTACCTGACCCAACAATCAGAGTCACTCCGACAATCGCAATTAACAATAAGACGACTACCACAACGGATACAATACGAACAATAATAAAATTGCCTCTTTCGTCTACACCATACGCTTTATTCAAGGCTTTTTGCAAAGCATTGATACTTTGACTTGCTGACCATAATGTGGCAATCGCTGAAATAGACAACATGCTACCTGAACCTTGTGTTAAAAGGTCTTTAATTGCTGGACCTAAGAAATCGTAGACGGGTTCTGGAATGATTTCTTGAATATAAGGTAGAACTGTATTGGGGTCAATCTGCAAAAATGGCAACAAATTTCCCACAGCAATCAGCAATGGAAACAATGAAAGCAATAAATAATACGCAACCACAATTGAGCTTGTACTTAATTCTGAATCAGTCACCCGTGCTTGCACGGTTTGGACAAAGCGTGTCACTTCTTTATTCGTTCGGAATTTTTTTAGTGCATTCATCGCCTTCTCCTTTTTAGTAGGTACCTTCTTCACCTTGAGAAGTCAAGATACGTGGACCATCTTTAGTAATTGCCAAGCTGTGCTCATATTGGCAACTTAACCCACCATCTAATGTGTAAGCTGTCCAACCATTTGGATCCATTTTCATTTTCCAAGTGCCAGTATTAATCATTGGTTCAATCGTAATAACCATACCTTCTTTCAAGCGTAGGCCTTTCCCAGCTTCTCCATAATGAGGAACAGCTGGACTTTCATGGATAGTTGGACCAATGCCATGTCCGATAAAATCACGAACTACACCATAACCTTCTGCTTCTGCATACGTTTGAATTGCATGACCGATATCTCCAATGCGATTTCCTACTTGTGCTTGTTCAATACCCAAGTATAAAGCTTTTTTAGTTACTTCCATTAATTTTTTCACTTCCGGTGTTGGTTCGCCAACAGCATAAGACCAACAAGAATCCGAAATAGCACCTTTTAAATCAATACACATATCTACTTTAATTAAATCGCCTTGTTTCAAGACTTTTTTTCTTGGAAAACCATGGCAGATTTCATCATTGATACTGCAACAAGTAGCATATTTGTAGCCTTCAAAGCCAATTTGAGCTGCAACACCACCGTGACTTTCAATGTAGTCGCGAACAAATACTTCAATGTCCCAACTAGTAATTCCTGGTTTAATAAATGTACGTAATTCTTTATGTACCTCTGCTAATAAGGCACCTGATTCTGCCATACGTTCAATTTCTCTTTGTGATTTTAATGTAATCATTCTTCTTATCCCCTTTGTTGAAATCTTATCTATTTTACCATAGGAATGAATTTTTTTCCAAATTCCTTCCATCCAGTTTAACCGATAGTTTCCATTAGACGTTTATTTTGCTATAATCAACCTAAAATACAAGTTTTAATTATGTAATGGAGGATATTATGACCTTAGCAAAAATTATTTATGCAAGCATGACTGGAAATACCGAAGAAATTGCTGATATCGTTGCTGAAACAATGGAAGATATGGGCATTGAAGTTGAAATAGATGAATGTACGCAAGTTGACGCTTCTGATTTTGAAGATGCTGATATTTGTGTTGTAGCAACTTACACATATGACGACGGGCATTTGCCTGATGAAATCATGGATTTTTATGATGACTTATTAGAATTAGATTTGTCAGGAAAAATCTTTGGTGTTTGTGGTTCAGGCGATACCTTTTATGATTTCTTCTGTAAAGCAGTCGATGATTTTGAAGAGGCATTCATCAAAACCGGGGCGGTCAAAGGGGCTGAAAATGTTAAAGTTGATTTAGCCGCCGAAGAAGAAGATATTCAAAATCTTGAAGCATTCGCTAAATCTTTAGTTGAAAAAATTTAAAAAAGAACGTCGTAAGCTGAAGCGACCTCCCAAAGCTAGTTTTTTGTACTAACTTTTTGGAGTCCTACAGCACACGACGTTCTTTTTATTATGGACGTAATGTTTTGAATGAAAGATCAACTGGACGATTTTGCGTTTTCATCATATCAAATGAATCTTCTAATAGTTCAATCGTTTCTTCTCTTGAAGGTGTAATAATACTAGAAGAAGTCAAAGCAGCTACACCAGACACAACAATCCAAAAACCTGTATAAAGCGAAACTAGTTTTTCATTAGATAATTCTTCATATTCGGTTCCTTTAATGACTCCATCATAGAAATAATCATAGGAATATTCTTCTAATTCAGCCATTTCTGTTTCGCCTTCTAAATAAAGTGCTTTATATAACTGTTTTTCTTCACTCGCAAATTCAATATAGTTAATACCTAAATCAATCAATTTATTTCCTGTTACTTCTTTATGAAGTAACTTTGTTGATAGTTTCGTAATGATTTCTTTGACTAACACCTTTTTCAATTCATCCATATTTTTAAATTCTAAATAAATAGGTTGAGTTGAACATTTCATTTTAGCTGCGATATTTCGAGCAGTAAAACGGGAAAAACCTTCTTTTGCAACAACTTCATAAGCAGCATTCAATATTTGATCTCTTGTGATAGTTTTTTTTCTTGCCATAATCTCCGGTCTCCTTACATTAATATATACCGCTTTCACAGATACGTTTTGTTCATTTTAACATGTTTTCTAAATAATTCAAAATTCAGTCTATTTTCTTTACAATAAAAAAACAATTTTTATCCTTTTTTAATAACTTTCATTCTTTTAGTCTCCGCACTTTCTAAATTGTTTTGATTTTTAGTTAGTGTTATTATTGAAACAGATGATTTTTTAGGAGGAAAAAAACAATGGTTCTAGTAAATTTTAATGAAAATCTTGAAAAATATGCCCGATTAATTGCTGAAGTCGGTGTTAATGTCCAAGAATCACATACAGTGGTGTTACAAATTAGTGTCGAACAAGCGCCTTTAGCTCGTTTAATTACAAAAAATGCGTATGAATTAGGTGCCGCAGAAGTTATTGTTCAATGGACAGATGATATGATTCAAAAAGAATTTTTAACACACGCTGACCAAGAACGTATTACGACTATTCCACAACATAAAATTGATCAAACAGAAGATTGGATTGATAAAGGAGCAAGTCGAATTAGCGTAGTTTCTTCTGATCCAGGTTCTTTAGCAGGTGTTGATCCTGAACGTGTTGCAGCTTATCAATTAGCTGCTGGCAAAGCTATGCATAAATTACGTTTAGCTACGCAATCAAATAAAGTAAGCTGGACTGTCGTTGCAGCAGCTGGCAATGAATGGGCGAAAAAAGTCTTTCCTGATTTATCTGCTGAAGAAGCGCAAGATGCTTTGTGGGATCAAATTTTCAAAACCACACGAATCTATACAGAAGACCCCGTTGCTGCGTGGAAAAAACATGATGAGACATTACAAGAAAAAGCCAATGAGTTAAATGCAGAACAATTTGACTCCTTACATTATACAGCACCGGGTACAGATTTGATTATTGGTTTACCAAAAGATCATCTTTGGGAAGGTGCAGGTAGTTTCAATGCTCGTGGCGAAAAATTCATGGCCAATATGCCTACCGAAGAGGTCTTTACTGCTCCAGATAGTCGTCGCGTAGATGGTGTTGTTTCAAGTACAAAACCATTAAGTTATGCAGGAACTATTATTTCAGGAATGAAGTTTACATTCAAAGATGGCAAAGTTATTGATTTTTCTGCCGAACAAGGCGAAGAAGTCTTAGCTAAATTGCTAGACACAGACGAAGGCGCGCGACGTTTAGGTGAAGTTGCTTTAGTTCCAGATCCCTCACCGATTTCTCAATCAGGAATTATTTTCTTCAACACCTTGTTTGATGAAAATGCTTCAAATCATTTAGCCTTTGGGTCAGCTTATGCCTTTAACCTGCAAGGTGGTACAGAAATGACAGAAGAACAATTAATTGAAGCTGGGTTAAATCGCAGTCAAACACACGTTGATTTTATGGTTGGTTCAGCAGAAATGAATATTGATGGTATTCGAAAAGATGGAAGTACTATGCCAATTTTCAGAAACGGTGATTGGGCATAAAAAGCAGAAAATAAAAGCAAAAATGACGATTTCATTTTTGCTTTTATTTTTTTTGAATATTTTCTTTATTTTCTCAATCATTTTGCATAGTAAAAAAGGAAAAATTTTGATAGAATTTACTTCATACAGAAGGGATGATTCATAATGACACCTAATCGTGAAGATTATCTAAAACTGATTTTAGAACTTGGTGGCGACCAACAACAAATCAGCAATAAACAAATTGTATCTGGCTTAGCCATTTCTGCTGCTTCTGTCAGTGAGATGATTTCTAAACTTGTTAAAGAAGGATTAGTCAAACATACTCCTTATCAAGGTGTGCAATTAACCACTGCTGGTTTAGAAAAAGCAAGCTCGCTGATTCGCAGACACCGATTATGGGAAGTATTTCTCGTGGAACACCTCAATTATTCTTGGAATGAAGTTCATGATGATGCCGAAGTTCTAGAACATGTCACTTCAGACACGCTCGCTCATCGTCTTGAAATTTACTTGAACCATCCAGAATATTGTCCCCATGGTGGCATGATCCCGAAAGAAACACAAACAATTCATGAGAAAAAAAGAGAAACACTTAGCACCTATTCAAAAGGTACACGTGTAAAAATAGCCCGTGTCCTTGATGAACGCGAGTTATTGGATTATCTTGTTTCTATTGATTTGAAGCTACACGAAGAATATGAAATCATTGATGTTGCTGCCTATGAAGGTCCAATTACTATTCAAAACCAAGAAAAGACGTTAGCCGTCAGCTACAAAGCAGCCAGCACAATATTCGTTGATAAACTATAAGGAGTGAACTAAATGAACGAAAAAAAGGTTTTGTTTACAATTTTTGGTGCGACAGGTGACTTAGCCCAAAGAAAGCTATACCCTTCTCTATTCCGCTTGTACCGCAAAGGTGATTTGGTTGAATCATTTGCAATAATTGGTACAGCACGTCGCCCTTGGAGTAATGAAGTTTACCGTGACATCGTAAAAGAAACAATTGCTGGATTAGAGCCAACACCCGAAGAAGCAGAAGCATTCTCTTCTCACTTCTATTATCAGTCACACGATGTACAAGATACGGAACATTACAATACCTTAAAAAAATTATCTGATGAATTGGATGAAAAATATCAATTAGATGGAAACCGTCTATTTTACTTAGCGATGTCACCTAACTTTTTTGGTACAATCGTTGCTCATCTACAATCACAAGGTATGTTAGAGGTAGATGGCTATCATCGTGTAATTATTGAAAAACCATTTGGAACAGATTATGAAACTGCACGACAATTAAATGAAGAAATTGCGACAGTTTTTAATGAAGAAGATATTTATCGAATTGACCATTATTTAGGAAAAGAAATGGTTCAAAATATTTCAGCTATTCGCTTTGCCAACAACTTTTTTGAATCAATGTGGAATAATCGCTTTATTGACAATATTCAAATTAACATTGCCGAAGATTTAGGCGTTGAAGAGCGTGGTGGATACTATGAAAAAAGTGGTGCCTTAAAAGATATGGTCCAAAATCATATTTTACAAGTCTTAGCTTTGCTAGCTATGGAACCACCTGTAGCCTTTTCTGAAAAAGAAATTCGAGTAGAAAAAATCAAAGCTTTAGAAGCTGTTCGTGTGTATACCCCTGAAGAAGTTGCCAAAAACTTTGTTCGTGCACAATATAGCACAGGCAAATTTAAAGGTGAAGACTTTACTGGATACAAAAACGAATTAAATGTTGATGCTAACTCTGAGACAGAAACGTTTGTTGCTGGTAAATTCGTTATTGATAATTTCCGTTGGTCAGGTGTACCATTCTATGTCCGTACTGGAAAACGCCTAACTGAAAAAGGCACACGAATCAATATTGTTTTCAAACAAGTACCGGTTAACGTGTTCAAGTCAGCAATTGGCACAAAAAGCAATCAACAATTAGAACCAAATGTATTAACTATCTACATCCAACCAACAGAAGGTTTCTCTTTATCTTTAAATGGTAAAGAAGTTGGACCTGGTTTCAATATGTTGCCAATTCATTTAGAGCATCGAAATAGTTCAGAAGTAATGTCAAATACTCCTGAAGCTTATGAAAAATTAATGCTTGATGCGCTAAATGGTGATGGAACAAACTTCACTCATTGGGATGAAGTTGCTCAATCATGGCGTGTAGTGGATGTCATTCGTCAAGCATGGGATCAAGATCACTCTGTTCTTCCTCAATACCCTGCTCGTACAATGGGACCTAAAGAAGCCTATGATTTATTGGAAAAAGATGGCTTCAAATGGATCTGGGCACCAGATGAATGGTACCGTGAACGTAATTTATTAGACTAAACTAAAAGACATGATGTTTGTAGTTAACATCATGTCTTTTTATCTCGCTTTTAGATGTAACTGACTAACTGGAACACTAATTGTTAGATAGCTTTTTGATGAATCTATTAGAATATCTAATGACTCATTTCCAATAATATATTGATTCCATCAGCACGTAAGCAACAACTTCCGAATCGTCGCCTTCTTCTGAATGAAATGCAAAAACGAAAATCTGGCTCTCCATTAAAACAAAAGCGTAATCGATTGTGGTCGATTACGCTTTTTCATTATTTTGTTTCAAATCCTTCTGCTACTGCTTCTGGAAATTCTTGTGCGACAATTTCCGCACAATGTGAACACAAGGTTGGTAATTCTTCTTGAGAACCCACAGTATTTTTCACTTGGCGGCAACGTTCGCAAACTTCACCTTCTGCTTTTTCAACTAAAATAGCAACATCTTCAAATTTTTGCGCTTGTTCAGGAACTTCTGTACCTGCTGGTTTCACTTCAAAGAAATCAGGAGAGACAATTAGTAATTGGGCTAAATTCGTATCAACTGCTGTCAACAATGTTTGAACAGTTTCTGATGGATAGATAGTTACTTTTGCTTCTAATGATTTACCAATTAATTTTTCATTACGGGCTACTTCTAATGCTTTTAAGACATCATTACGGAAATCCATAAATGCAGTCCAAATGTCTAACAGTTCAGCTTGGTTTGGAAACTCTTGGTATTCAGGGAATTCTGCTAATTGTACATATTCTTCTTCTTCTTTTAAATGTGACCAAATTTCTTCTGCAGTATGCGGAATAATTGGTGTTAATAATTTTGTTAAGGCAACTGCTGTTTGGTAGAACACTGTTTGCATGCAACGACGTTGGTAATCAGCTTCAGCTTCGATATAGACGACATCTTTCGCAAAATCTAAATAGAATGAAGATAATTCAACAGTTAAGAAGTTCATTACTGTACGATAAATGTGTAAGAAATTATATTGTTCATACCCTTTTTCACGAATTTCTTTAATAACTTGATTCAAACGAACAGTCATATATTTATCAACCGAACGTAAATCTTCAAATGCTACACTGTCTTTTGGATCAAAATCAGCTGTGTTTGCTAATAAGAAACGCATTGTGTTACGAATTTTACGGTATACTTCTGATACTTGATTTAAAATATCCATTGATACACGTACATCGGCTTCGTAATCTACACTACTTACCCATAGACGTAAAATATCGGCACCCATTTGATTGATAACTTTTTCAGGAGCAATTGTATTTCCTAAAGATTTACTCATCTTACGACCTTCACCATCTAAAGTAAAGCCTTGAGATAACACAGATTTGTAAGGTGCTACACCATTAATCGCTACACTTGTTGTAATACTTGAGTTGAACCATCCACGATATTGGTCAGAACCTTCAAGATACATATCTGCAGGGAATGTTAGCTCTTCTCTTTGACGTAAAACAGCTTCATGTGAAGAACCTGAGTCAAACCACACGTCCATGATATCTGTTTCTTTCGTAAATTCACCATTTGGCGAACCAGGATGTGTAAAGCCTGCTGGTAATAAATCTTTCGCTTCACGTTCAAACCAAATATTTGATCCATGCTCTTCAAACAATGCTGCAACATGTTCAATTGTTTCTGGTGTGATGATTTCTTCCCCATTTTCAGCATAAAAAATTGGTAGTGGGACACCCCAAGCGCGTTGTCGAGAAATTACCCAATCACCACGATCCCGAATCATATTGTAAAGACGTGTTTTCCCCCACGGAATAATCCAATCTACTTTTTCAATTTCGTCTAAGATATTTTGACGGAATTTATCAATTGATGCAAACCATTGTGGTGTTGCGCGATAGATAACTGGTTTTTTCGTACGCCAGTCATGTGGATAACTGTGTGTAAAGAAATCTAGCTTCAACAAAGCATCTTTTTCTTTTAATAAATCTGTAATCATTGGATTTGCTTTGTCATAAAAAATTCCTTCAAAACCTGGTGCTTCCTCTGTAAAACAGCCACGATTATCCACTGGTGAAATAACTGGTAAACCATATTTTTTACTTACAATATAGTCATCTTCCCCGTGTCCAGGAGCTGTATGAACTAAACCAGTACCCGCATCTAGTGTTACGTGGTCTCCTAACATCACTAGGGATGCGCGATCATAGAATGGGTGTTGACCAGTCATATTTTCTAGTTTATCACCTGAAATTTCTTGTAAAATTTCAACTGTTTCCCAACCGATTGCTTCTTGAACAGTTTCAATTAAATCTTTTGCAATCACAAACTTACGACCATCTGCGTTAACTTGAACATACGTATAATCTGGGTTAACAGAGATTCCTAAGTTTGCAGGTAAAGTCCAAGGCGTGGTCGTCCAAATAACAAATGACGTATCTTCGTCTAACAAACCTTTACCATCAGAAACTTTAAATGCAACATAAATAGATGGTGATTTCACATCTTGATATTCGATTTCTGCTTCTGCTAATGAAGATTCACTAGAAGGAGACCAATAAATTGGTTTTAATCCTTTATAGATATAGCCATTTTCAGCCATTTTACCAAACACACGAATTTCAGCAGCTTCATAGTCAGGCGTTAAGGTGATATATGGGTTTTCCCAATCACCAGCTACACCCAAACGTTTGAAATCGTTTCTTTGTGTGTCTACTTGTGTCAACGCATAGTCGTAACATTTTTGACGATATTCAGCCATGTCCATTTCTTTACGTTTTACACCTTTTTTAGCTAAAACTTGTTCAATAGGTAAACCATGTGTATCCCAACCAGGAACATACGGTGCACGGAAACCCGACATAGATTTTGAACGAACAATAATATCTTTACTGATTTTATTTAATGAATGCCCAATATGGATATTTCCATTAGCATAGGGAGGTCCATCATGTAAAACAAACGTTGGTTTTCCTTCATTTAATTTTTGACGCTGTCCGTAAATATCTTTTTCTTCCCAATCTTTTTGCCATTCACCTTCACGATTTGGTAAATTTCCACGCATTGGAAAAGCTGTTTTTCCAAGATGTAGCGTTTCTTTCATTTTCATTAGTGCTTGCCCCTTTTCTTCTATTAAATCTGAGTAAATGCCAACAAAAAAACGCCCATCCCTAATCGCATAGGGACGAACGTATCGTGGTACCACCCAAAGTTTAAAAACAAAATTTGTTTTTCTCTAGTAATCGTTAACGAGATTAAACGTTGATTTCTACTGTCAATTCAAAATCAAGACGTGTAGATGATCTGGCTAATTACAGGGTTTTGACGGGCTTCCACTATCCCCGTTTCGCTAGAAAAATACAATTAGCTTTTCTGTTCTACTTACTATCGTTTATTTATTTTTTTCAGATACTTTTACAACTTTTCCGCTTGCTTCTACAATAGAAATGTCATCATCTGAATTATTCTCTACTTCTTCTGAGTTTACTTCAGAAGTATTTTCGATGTCAAGTTCTTTAGATAAAACCTCACGAATAACTTCGTGGTCTTCTTGAACATAACTTGAAAATGGTGCTAAGATTTCATCCCATTCTGGACTTTTTACTTGTTCTAATTGAGCTTGCAACATAACCAATAAGTTATTATGGAAGACTCTTGTTTTAGATTTCAAGTCATTAGTTTCAGTTGCCAATTGACGTGCACGCGCAGTTGCATCTGTTAAAATTTCTTTGGCTTTTAATTCTGCTGCTGCATTTAAGGCTGCTGCACGTTTTTCTGCAGTCGTTACTAATTCGTCTGCTTTATTTTGTGCAGATGTAACGATGACTTCAGATTCTTTACTTGCACTTGTTTTAACTTTATCAGCTGTATCTTGTGCAACAATAATTGATTGGTTTAAAGCATCTTTTAATTCGTTGAAATACTCTAATTTTTCTTCTGCGTGACGTAAGGCTTTTTCTAATTCACGATTTCTTTGTGTGACATCTTCATAGTCTCTAACTACGATTTCTAAAAAATCATCGACTTCGTTTTTTTCATAGCCACGCATTTTTACTGCGAAGCTTTTATTTTGAATATCTAATGGAGTTAATGCCATATTTACACACCTCTTTATAGTTATTTACGTAATACACCGAGCAATAAACGAATTTTTTCTTTCTTTGTGGCACCCTCTAATCCTTGAATTTGTAATCGACCAAATCCACGGATTGAAACAATGTCCAACAAATCCAATATAAAATCGGGTCGCACGGTTTCTGTCCAATTGACTTTTATTTTTCCTGACTCAATTAATTGCTTTGATCGTTGACGAGAAATATTAAACACGCTAGAAATAACCGTATCTAATCGTAAAGAACTGACTGTTGTTCGCTCTTCCGACCAACCATCTTTAGGTATTAAAATTTGCGTGTAATCGCGTTTTTCCAGTCTTACACTAACATTTCCCATCTTAGTAACTTGTAGTTCTACAAAAGAATGAACTTCTTTAGCAATAAACACTTGCCAAGCATCGCCATCAGAAATAATATCTCCAAAAAACTCACGCTTAACGCCAGTACCGATAAGCGTACCTAAAATTTTCCCATGACTTAATGTTGTGAATTTCTTAGGGTAGTTAATTTCATATAGAACAATATCAAATTCTTCTTGCGCAGGTTCATAATAATCTGGAAATATTAAACAGCGTGTTCGTTCAGCTGCTTCATAGCCTCCAAAAAATTGGAATTTCAAATCTGAAGTTTGACGAACAAGAGATTCTAAAATATACGCTTGCCTTGGATCTAAAAATTCTGTTAGCACAGGTGCATATTGCATCGTTACTTGTTCAATCCATTGCTCTACGGTATCAATAAAAGGGTGTTCATCGGTTCGAAAATGTTGATAGACATTTGCGTTCATCGATTCTCACCCCTTTCGTTATAAGATTGCTAGAATAATTCGAAATAGTGCCTCTGATGCTAATTGTAGAATGATGATTGCAAATGCAATATTAAAATTCACTGGTCCAAAAGACAGATTCAAATGATCAAATAAGCTTAAATATGGTTCACAAATTTTTGACAAAAAACGACCAAAAGATGATTGATAGCCTCCAGGAAACCATGATAAAAGTGCATAGATTACAAGTAATACAGTATAGATATATACTGCTTTCCCTAAAAGATTGATTAAACTATAAATAAATATAAGCTTTGCCTCCTCTAGTTACATTTCAAATAAGTTACTTTCAACTAGTGATTGAGCTGTCCCATCAATTTCCATACCTTTTGGTGTACATAAAAAGATTTCGTCTGCTACTCGTTTAATATCACCATCTTCAGCGTACACTGTTCCCGTCAAGAAATCAACAATTCTCCGTGCTTGATACTCTTCAATTAACTGAAAATTAACAAGTACAGACTCTCCACTCATCACATGCTTAGCAATAATCATTGCTTCTGAATATACACGTGGGGAAATAATCATAATTTTACTTGAGCCATCCGCCGAAGTAACTTCAGTTTTCACTTGTCGTTTCGGTGATGTTTGGCGCATGGACACAACTTTTTTTTCTGGTTCAGGTTGTGCACTTTGCGTATACACTGGTTCTTTATACATGGACTCGGTTGCTTGAGTGAGTGCTTGTCTAGAAGAAACTGATTCTGATGAATAGTTTGTTTTAGGTTTTGCTTTTTGTTTTGGCTTTGGTTTAGGCTTAGTATTTGTAGTTTGCGCTCTAGGGTTGAATGTATTTTTCTGTCTAGCAGAACTAGAAGCAGCCTGCTGAACTACTGGCTTTTGTTGAGGTGTTTGTGCCTCTTCCATGTACTCTTCATCCTCTAGTCCAAAAAAAGTTGATACTTTTGCTAAAAATGACATGTAATAACCCCCCCTTTACTCTTTAAATAGTGCAGTTCCCACTCGGACAAACGTTGCACCTTCTTGAATAGCTACAGAAAAATCATTTGACATCCCCATACTTGTTTCAGTACAAGGTGCGTATGGTAGATTTTTCGCTTCTATGTTTTCTTGTAATTTTTTTAGTGTTTTAAAAAATTGATGTTGTTCTTCTACAGTCGAATCAAATGGTGCCATGGTCATTAATCCCACAACTTGAATCCGATCATATGTAGCAATTGAATCAATAAACTGTTCAACTTCTTCAGGTGAAATACCGTGTTTACTTGCTTCACCCGAAACGTTTACTTCAATAAAACAACGAATCGTTTTTTCTGCTCGTTTTTGGATTTCATTTGCTAATTTCAACCCATCTAACGCATGAAAAAAGTCAATTTCATTTATAACTGATTTTACCTTTCTACGCTGTAAATTACCAATGAAATGCCATGAAATATTAGAAAAGTCACCCATTTGTTCCTTTTTCTCTAAGAATTTATCAACGCGATTCTCAGCTAAATGATAAACGCCTAAATCGACCAATTCGCTAGTTTTCTCAACATCGACGGTTTTAGTTACAGCAACAAGCGTTACTTCGTCTCGTTGACGAGAAACAAGAGCACAAGAATCCCGCAGCTCTTGCTCTACCTCCCGCAAGTTGTCAGAAATCATGTGCTCTGCCTCCTCTTATCGTTTACGACGGAAAAATGGTGGTGTATTTAACTCATCGTCATTTGATTTTGTTTCTTCACGACTGAAGGTATCAAAATCTTTCTTTTCAATAGATTCAAATTGTGCTTCATCGATTTTTGGGCGAACATTTTGTTCTTTACGAATATCCCAATCACCAAATGTCGCTGCAGTTTCTTCTTGTTCAGTAGGTTTCGCTTGTTCCATTTCAAAAACAGGTTTTTGAGGAGTTGCTTGTACTTGATTTTGTCTTGCACGAGCTGGTTTATTTTCGCGTTTTGATGGATCAATTCCTGTAGCAATAACAGTTACACGAATTTCATCACCTAGTTCTTCATTAATTGAAGTACCTAAGATAATATTCACATCGCCTGCTGATGCACCTGCAACAATATCAGAAGCGTCTTGTGCTTCGAATAATGTCATATCTAAGCCACCAGTAATATTTAATAAAACTTGTTCTGCGCCTTCGATAGAAGTTTCTAATAATGGAGAAGAAATGGCTTCTTTCGTTGCTTCGATGACGCGATTTTCACCACTAGCAACCCCAATACCCATTAGAGCCGTTCCTTGGTTTTCCATGACTGTCTTCACATCAGCAAAGTCCAAGTTCACGTAACCTGGAGCAGTAATTAGGTCTGAAATACCTTGTACGCCTTGACGTAATACATTATCAGCTTCACGGAACGCTTCTAACATTGGTGTTTTCTTATCAACAACTTCTAATAAACGGTTATTAGAAATAATTAGTAATGTATCGACATTTTCTTTTAGTTTAGCAATACCTTCTGCTGCAAAACGGCCACGCTTTGGACCTTCAAAAGAGAATGGACGTGTTACAACACCTACAGTTAATGCACCTAATTCTTTTGCAATGTTTGCAACGATTGGAGCAGCACCTGTACCAGTTCCGCCTCCCATACCAGCGGTGATAAAGACCATATCAGCACCTTCTAAAGATTCACGAATTAATTCTTCGCTTTCTTCTGCTGCTTTTTGTCCAACTTCTGGTTGAGATCCAGCTCCTAGACCACGTGTATATTTAGGGCCTAATTGAATCACTGTTTCCGCTTTTGAATTTTTTAAAGCTTGTACGTCAGTGTTAACTGTAATAAATTCAACACCTTTTACGTTTTCTTCAATCATACGGTTTACTGCGTTTCCGCCACCGCCGCCGACACCGATAACTTTGATTACTGCGCCGTCATTGATTGTATTATCAATTGAGAATTCCATAATTTAATTTCCTCCTGAGTTATTAATCGAAAATGTTAGAAAAGAAGTTTTTCACTTTACTTGTAAAACCTTCATTTGCTGGTTTGTCTGTTGCGTCTGGTTCTTGGTAAGTTACTTCTTCTTCATACTGTGGTTGTTCGTAAATTGGTTCTTGTTTCACAGCTGCTGGACGATCCATAACAGGTTTTTCACCCGTTACAGCACTTTTCGCCATTTGATATACTTCACTTAGATTTGCTGAATAATCAACAATACTAATAACATTTGTAAAGACTGGATTACGTAAGCCCATGTGATTTGGTACGTATAATTTTACGTTTACACCAAACACTTCTTGTGCTAAGTCCACGATACCAGGTAAGCTTGCTGCTCCACCAGTTAATACGATTCCACCAGGTAGTTCTAATGCTTCAATCTCATCTAAAACATCTTTTGCTTTGGTAAAGATTTGCTCCATACGTGCTTCGATAATTTCAGAAAGATAGCGTTCATCAATTTTTACTGGTTCTGACTTACCAATCACATCTACTGGAAACTCTTCACTTGCAGATGTGCGTTCTGGATAAGCATCTCCATAGTTAATTTTCAATGCTTCTGCATTATTAAACGATGTATTTAAAACAGTTGAAATATCTTTTGTTACAAACTCTCCACCTTCTTGGTTCACGCTTGTAAATTTCAATTGTTTATCATGCATTACTGCAACAGTTGTTTGCCCACCACCAATATCGATAACCGTTGTACCGAAGTCTTTCTCACCATCGGAAAGAACTGTTTCAGTTAATGCTAGCGGTGTAATAACCATTTCACTTAAAATCAATCCCGCTTTTTCGACACATTTACGGATATTATGCACAACTGTTTTTGGTCCAGTAAAGACAACACCAAACATTTCTAAGCGTACACCAATCATACCGCGAGGATCTTTAATCCCTTCAAAACCGTCCACTGTAAACTCTTGTGGAATAATTGTGATAATTTGTCTTTCAGGAGGAATTGAACGTACCATAGCTGCTGAAGCTACATTACGTACATCTTCGTTTGAAATTTCTCTAGATTGACTACTTACAGCAATCATTCCTTGACAATTTTCTACTTCTAAAAGATTTGCTGGTACACCAACACTTACATTGTGGATTTGAATTCCTGCTTTTTCTTCAGCTTGGCGTACTGCGCGCTGAATGGCTTTTACAGTTTTATCAATATCAACAATAATCCCACGATTAATTCCTTCTGATTTTGCATTTCCTACACCAATAATGTTCATTTGACCTTCAATATATTCTGCTACAACAACTTTTACAGAAGTTGTACCAATATCTAGACCAACATGCATTCCCGTTTTTGCCATGGATGGGGTTCCCTCCTACCTACTAATTTCCATATATCTTGAACATATTTGTTCTTACTTAGCTATATCGAATCATTTATTCACTGCCACCAATTTTACCATAGTTTAGCCCATTTTAGAAAGAAGTTAATAAAAAATTATATGACAATTATGTTAAAATTTGGTTTTTGCCTTATTTTATTCTTTTTCTTCTGCTTTGGTTTCCGTTGTTGATTCAGAAACTTGATAAGGATAAGCAAAAATACCGACTTCCATATCAATAACCCCTTTTTTGTCCATTTCTTTGGCAACTTGGGGATAGTATTCCATTTGGCTAGACATGTTCGAAATATTGACAATTACTTGGTTCCCATCATTCATGTACAAATTCAATAATTGGTCATTACTTTTTGTTGGTGCATACTTTACTTGTGAAATTCCCTCTTGAATTTCTTTTGGTAATTTATCGTATGCCTTTAATGCTCGCAAAATGACTTTTTTATCTTTAAACCCTTCAAAAATCACTTTATCTTGCCCAGCTTCTTTTTGAGGTTCTTGAATCACATAACCACTCGCTAAGATTGGTAAATATTCTTTCCCTTCAACCAACCATGCAACTTCTTGATACTCAGTCACATTGATTTGTAATTGATTCCAATGAACAATCTGAATAGTAGCATTTTCTACACGCGGCGCTTTTTCTTTGATTTGTTGCACAGTTGTTTTACGATTGAAAAACTGTGCCCATAAGCTTTCATCATTTTTTAAATTTGATTCGTTCACGATTGTTTCTGTCGGTACTTTTTGATTGCCCACAACTGTGATAGCTGAAACTTTGCTTAAAGGAGAAATATAGTAAAGTGTCCCTAATAATGGTAACAAAAACAAAAGAATTAATAGAAATAACCGCTGATAAAGTTTTTTACTGCGATATTCTTTAATTTTAGGAAGACGATCAGCAAAAGAGACGCGTTCATCAGTCTCTTCTTGAATTTCTTCTGATACTTCTACTTCATCTGTTGCTTCTTCTATTTCTTCTTCTTCAAGCTGAATCGTTGGATCAACTTGACCAGTTTTCTCAAGATAAAGCAAATGTTCTTTTTGCCAAGGAGTCAAATTCTCTCCTTGATTTTTTTTAACTTTCTTTGGTTCTTCCTCATTCGTACTGATAACAATCGCCTCCTTTACATTTTTCTAGATCAAGGATTGGACTAATTGATACAAACGTTCAGAAGCGTCAGTGATTCCTTGCTCTTTTGAAGCTTCAGCCATTTGTTTGCGTAATACTTCATCATTCATAATTTCGTCTACTGTAACAACTAAGTTCTCTGCTGTCAATTCACTGTCTTTAATCATTTTTACTGCTCCAGCATGAACCAAACTCATCGCATTTTTTGTTTGATGATCGTTTGTAACATACGGACTAGGAATCAAAATAGCTGGTAAACCCAAACCTGTAAATTCAGCAATCGACGTAGCACCTGCTCGTCCAATCAATAAGTCACAATTCACCATGACATCCATCATTTGATTGATGTATGGTTGAATACTAATATTGGCAAAAGCGTCTTTAGACATCCCAATTGATTCTTCAATTTCTTGATAATATCGCTCGCCTGAAGCATATAAAATTTGATAGTTTTTATCAGCAAATTGAGGGATTGCCGCAACTACTGCTTGGTTAATTTTTAATGCACCTTGACTACCACCAAAAATTAATACGGTTTTCTTTTCAGAATCTAAATTGTAATTTTTTAAAATATCAGATTTTGCTACTCCACCCACTTCTTGCGCACGAGGATTTCCTACTAATACCGTTTTTTGTTTAGGGAAGTATTGCGCTGCGTCCTCAAACGCAATGCCAATCTTATCGACATAACGAGCTAAAAATTTGTTGGTTACACCTGGCACACTATTTTGTTCATGTACAATAGTCGGTATGTTCAGTTTAGCCGCAGCATAAACCACAGCTCCTGAAACGTAACCACCTGTACCAATAACCACATCTGGTTTAAACTCACGCAAAATTTTCTTAGCTTCACGAATACTCTTTAAAAATAGTTGAATGGTTTTAATGTTATCAAAAGATAAACTACGCTTAAAGCCCTGAATTTCTAACGTTTTAAAAGGAATATCTGTTTGAGGCAAAATTTTATTTTCCAACCCTCTTGTTGCCCCGACATATAAAAAACTTGATGTTGGATCTTGCTCTTTTACATATTTCACAAAGGCTAAGGCTGGGTAAATGTGACCTCCAGTTCCACCACCAGTGACTAATACTTTCATTGTATCTTCCTCACTCTATATTATTTTTTCAATGCAGCAATTGCAGCCATATAACGGTCCCCACGAACTTCAAAGTTCGGATATTGGTCCCAGCTAGCATTAGCTGGTGATAATAAAATCGTGTCGCCTTTTTCGCTTAATTCGAAGGCAATTGGCACAGCTGTTTCTACATTTTCAGTTAATTTAATGATTGGAATTCCTGCTTTTTTTGCAGCATCTTCTAGTTTATATTTTGTTTCACCAAACAAGACAATCGCTTTAATTCCTTTTAATGAAGGAATCAAC
Organism: Enterococcus sp. DIV2402; assembly: GCF_017426705.2. Taxonomy (NCBI): domain Bacteria; kingdom Bacillati; phylum Bacillota; class Bacilli; order Lactobacillales; family Enterococcaceae; genus Enterococcus; species Candidatus Enterococcus lowellii. Next base: position 2,833,620 of record NZ_CP147251.1, read on the forward strand.
TCATCAAAACCATTGCCTCGATCTAAACCACCTGCAAGTAAAATCAATCGTTCATGGTCAAACCCGCCCAAAGCCATTTCAGTCGCTAAAATGTTGGTTGCTTTGGAATCATTAAAGAAAACAACCTCTTCAATTTTATCTACATATTGTGTGCGATGAGGAACGCCAGAGAAAACTTTTAGCGCTTCAGCAATGGCTTGATTCTCAATTCCCCATAGTTTTCCTACAGCAATTGCTGCCAAGGCATTTTCAACATTATGTTTACCAGGAACACCTAACTGTTTCACTGGTAAAATTGCTTCATCTTTGAAATAAAGTTGACCATCTAAGAGATATGCCCCATCGACTTTTTCTTGTGTAGAAAATGGAACCACCGTTGCTTGCGTTATTTTAGCTAACTCCTGTACCTCAGCTTGATTCCAATTTAAAACAATATGGTCTGCTTTAGTCATATTTTTTTGAATGTTCCATTTTGCAGCAACATAATCTTCACGGCTACCATGATAATCTAAATGCGCCTCGTAAAGGTTCGTAATCACTGCTACTTTAGGATGAAATTCTTTTGTCCCCATCAATTGGAAACTAGATAATTCCATAACCAAACAATCCTCACTTGTTACCTCTTGAGCGACAGAACTTGCAGGAAAACCAATGTTTCCAGAAAGACGTGCCGTACCTTGTGATAATCCAGTATTTAATACTTGTTCAATCATGGTTGTAGTAGTCGTCTTACCATTTGTCCCAGTAATACCAATAATAGGTGCATCTGAAATTTGATAGGCTAATTCTACTTCTGTTAAAATCGGAATATTTTTTTCTAAAGCTTTTTGAACTAGTGGTTGGGTATAAGGAATTCCAGGATTTTTAACCATTAGTGAAAAATCCTCATCTAATAATTCAATTGGATGACTCCCTGTCACTACTTTAATCCCTAATGCTAATAAGTCTTGTGCTTCGGGATTGTCTTCAAACGGTTTCCCGTCATTAACGGTAACAAGTGCGCCCAAATCGTGTAACAATTTGGCCGCACTAAATCCGCTTTTTGCTAATCCTAATACTAGGACTTTTTTATTTTTATATTCAGTAATTTTTTTCATTTTACTCATCTCCTACAAAAAGTGTCTTTCAAACGTTTATCAATTAATTATAGAAAATAAATGAATAGTGTCAAAGCTGAACAACCTAAAGCTACTAGCCAAAATACACTATCTATTTTCCATTCTGACCAACCACTCATTTCAAAATGATGATGAATGGGTGACATTTTAAAAATACGTTTTCCTGTTAACTTGAAAGAAGCAACTTGTAACATGACGCTCGCTGTTTCAATCACATAAACAAGACCGATTAAAAGAAGCGTCCATTCTTGATGTAGTAAAATAGAGATGGCTGCTAATAAACCACCTAGTGCTAGGGAACCTACATCCCCCATAAAAATTTTGGCTGGCTTATGATTATATAAAAAGAAACCAATCAATCCACCCACAACACTTAGGCATAAAATCAACACGTCAATTTGTTGTTGATGCCAAGCGATAATGGCATATGTTCCAAAAGAGATGGTACCTAAACCAGATACTAAACCGTCAATTCCATCTGTTAGATTCACTGCATTTGAAAAACCAACTAACCAGAAAATGACAAACAAGCCATATACATAAGACAATGGTACTGAAAGGCCAAACAAGTTTAATACATTTGCGTTACCTTCATATAAAAAGACTAAGTAAAAAATAACTGCACCAACAATTTGACCAATTAATTTTTGCAAGGAATTTAATCCCATATTTCTTTTTTTGAAAATCTTAATGAAATCGTCTAAAAATCCTAACAAACCATATAATGCCAAGACAAACAATAGAATGAATAGTGATGGCGTTAATTGTTGTTGCCACAAGCCTACCCAAAGAGCTGTAATCACCGAAGCAACTAAGAATACCACTCCACCCATTGTAGGTGTTCCTGCTTTGATGTTGTGCCATTTTGGTCCTTCATCGCGAATTTCTTGTCCATATTTTTTGGCTTGAAAATACCCAATAAATAATGGCATTGTTGCCACCGTAATCCCAAAACTACTTGCAAGTGGCAGAATCATTTTTGTCCATTCCATGCTTTTTCTCTCCTAAGTTAATTTTCTTTCAACGTAAATGTTAATCCTGTGTCTGTTAATGCTTCGTATGGAGCGATACTTTGTTCAACACAATATCCTTCGCCTTCAAATGTAACTTCAACGTCTAATAATTCACCTAATTTAATTAAGTCGGATTTTGACCAACCGATTGTGTCAGGCATATAACGCTGATTACCATCTGTCAGTAATAACAGTTTTTCAGAAGGCATAACTTTTTTACCATTTTCAATTGATTGTGCTTTGATTTCATCCCCATTACCAATAACTACTACAGATAATCCACGTCTTTGTGCATCTTCTGCTGCCGTCGTTGTATCTAAATTACGATAGTCTTCAACAGTGACCATTTCCGTACTTGTTTCACTTGGATCTTCTACTAAATCAACATCATATAAATCCATTGCACGTTTTAATAATGGTGTGGCGATGCTTGGAATAATTGAACCATCCTGTTGTTCTGGACGTTTCATTGTGACATACATAACATATTTTGGATCTTCAGAAGGAATCATCGCAACTGAAGAATATAGATAATCACTTTCACCAGTTAAATAACTACCGTCACGAGCAATTTGGGCAGTTCCTGTTTTAACAGATACGTTGTACCCAGGAATATCATAACGACCATATGCTGTTCCATAATCTGGGTCTTCTGCGGTATCACGCATGTACTCACGAACGGTTTGAGCGGCTGAAGCTGAGATTGGATGTCCTACAACTTCTTTTTGCGTGACCATCTCTTCTTCTGTCTCTGGATTAACTATTTTTTTAATAAATTGAGGTTTTAACATTTGTCCATCATTGGAAATCGCTGTAAAGGCTTGAAGCATTTGAAGTTGTGTCACCCCAATAGCTTGACCAAAAGAAGACATTGCCTGACTGACAATATTATCTTCTGGTAAGTTTCCTGTATGTTCTTCTGCGATTCCAGAATACGTACTTCTTCCAAAACCAAATTCTTTCAAGTATCGTTGCCAACGTTCAGTCATTCGTTGTTCAAGTTTTACCATTCCGATATTACTTGACCAAGACAGGGCTTGACGCATTGTTAGGGAACCTTTTTCACCTAAGTCCCAGTCACGAATCGTCGTATCGCCAATTTTAATTTCATCTGTACTGTAGGTTTCATTTGGATTAAATACACCTTGATCAATAGCTCCTGCTACAGTTAAGACTTTAATCGTTGAACCTGGTTCATAATTGTCTTGCGCAAAAAGATTTTGCCAAATAAAATCTTCATCGGTAAATTCAGCTTTTGTTTCTGGATTAAAGGTTGGTCGCTGTGACATCGCTACGACTTCACCTGTTTTTGCCTCCATTAAGACAGCTGTAATATCTTCTGCTTGGATATTTTTAACAGCTTGATCCATCAATGTTTCCAAATAGCTTTGTAACCGAACATCTAAGGTTGTATAAATATCTTGACCATCTTGAGCAGGTTCTATTTCTGCAGTTGTTCCTGGCAATGGATTTTGGAAATTATCTTTTTGGAAAGTCATTTCGCCATCTTTTCCGGCAAGAACATCATTATAAACTTCTTCTAATCCCATCCGTCCTAACAATTCCTCTTTTTTGGTTTCTTGATTCACTTGAATATCTGCATACCCAATAAAATGTGAAGAGAAAACCCCATTTGGATAGATGCGAGAAGGATGTTCTTCAAAATAAAGTCCTTGTATTTTTTGTTTTTCCATGGCTTCTTCAATGGCTTGTTTTTCTTGTAAAGTAATATTCTTACCATTCGGAATATCTACTTGGTATTTATTATTTTCTAGACCACTTTTTAAAACTTTTTCGACTGTTGTTTTACGAACACGCCCATTTAAAATATCTGATACAATCGTCGCTAGGGCTTCAAAGTTTTTTTCTTCAGCATATAAATTCTTATTGCCACTACGATAATCTGTACTTAACACAGCATATAAAGAATATGAAGTTGCATCTTCTGCGATAGCTACACCATTGCGATCATAAATTGTGCCACGTTTCGCTTTGATGACTTGACTTCCTTTATATAAATTTTGTGTTTTTTCTTCTAAAGAAGTCCCTGCTACTTGTCCAACAATCACAATATAGCTTAATCGAGTGACAAATAAAAAGAACAATCCAATACTCGTAGTAAAGAGAATAATTCCTACTTTTTTGCGATTGTTCATTGTAGACAAATTTTTCTTTTTAAAGTACTGCTTGATTTTCTCTATAATTCGCATTTACTTCTTCACTTTCCTTAAATTATCACTATTAATGGATAATCCTTCTTCTTCAGCAATTTTTTGAATTCGTTCACTTTTAGACAATTCATTTTTTTCTTGTTCTAATTGAAGAATTTCTGCTTCGTTAGTTGTTACGTCATCTTGAAGAATAGAAATGCTATGCTCAACTTGGCTAATAGTTGTACGTAAACTAATCATTAGTAAACCTAATGCAATAAACGTTACTAATAGACTTAAGCTAATCACTTTTTCCATGGTAGAGATGCGACTTAACTTACGTGCTGGAGATAAAGGGACAACAACAACTTCAGGACGTTCAGGAGTATGCGATGGCTCATGACTTGGATGCTCTTCATAGGGCACTTCATGATGTGCATTTAATTCAGCCATACCAGCTACTCCTTTTCCTTTAGTTTTTCAGCTATTCGCAGCTTAGCACTACGGGAACGATTATTTTCTGCCAGCTCTTCTTCCGAGGGTAGCAGAGGCTTACGAGTAATGACTTTTAATTCTGGTTGGAATTCGTCGGGAATGACCGGTAAACCTGGAGGTAAATCTTTCATTGTGCTATATTCTTTGAAGATGCTTTTTACAATACGATCTTCTAACGAGTGGAAGGTAATTACGCTGATACGTCCATTCTTATTCAATAATTCAATTGCTTGTTCCAAAGAATCCTCAACGACACCTAACTCATCATTCACAGCGATACGAATTGCTTGGAAAATTCGTTTAGCAGGATGTCCACCCTTGCGTCTCGCTGGTGCTGGAATCGCTGATTTAATAATTTCAACTAACTCACCCGTTGTTGCGATCGGTGAAACTTCACGCGCACGTTCAATTGCTCGTGCCACTTGTTTTGAGAATTTTTCTTCGCCATAACGGAAAAATATTTTTACTAATTCATGATAGTCATATTCATTTACTACTTCATAGGCAGACAATGATGCCGTTTGGTCCATTCGCATATCTAATGGGGCATCTTGATGATAACTAAACCCACGCTCTGCTTCATCCAATTGAGGTGAAGAAACACCTAGGTCATAGAGAATCCCATCTACCTTGGTAATACCTAATTGATTTAACTCTTCTTTTAAATATCGGAAATTACGTTTTATAAATGTTACTTGTCCTTTTTCTACATAAGATGCTAAACGTTCATTTGCAAAATCAATTGCTTTTTGGTCTTGGTCAAACGCATATAAATGCCCTTGTTCATTTAATTGTTTTAAAATATATTCACTATGACCGGCACCACCTAGGGTACAGTCAACATATATTCCACTGGGTTTTATATTCAAACCATCAACCGTTTCTTTCTTCATGACGGTATAATGTTGAAACTCTACCATTTATTTGCCTCTTTCTATAAGCCAAAATCAATCATGGTTTCGGCAATTTCATCAAAGTTTTCTTCAGCTTCTGTCGAAAATGCTTCCCAACGCTCTTCATCCCAAATCTCAATACGATTAGAAACGCCGATAATCACACAACTTTTTACTAAGTTCGCATGTTTTCGTAATGTCGCAGGAATATTGATTCGACCTTGCTTGTCAATTTCACATTCAGTTGCTGCGGAGTAGAAGAATCTTACAAATGTTCTTGCATCTTTTTTCGCAAGAGGCATTTCATTTAACTTCTCTTCTAATTTCTCCCATTCAGGTAGAGGGTAGCCAAAAAGACAGCCGTCTAGCCCTCTAGTCACCACAAATTTTTCCCCGAGTTTATCTCGCAATTTGGATGGGACAATAAGCCGGCCTTTTGCATCGATAGAATGTTGAAATTCTCCCATAAACATCGATGTTTCCTCCCGTCGCCACCTAATAAACACAGTCTACCACAATCCCCCACTTTCTACCACAATTTATACAAAAATGGAGGGAAAGTTGTTTGATTTATCTTTACCAAAAAAGGAATTTCTAGAAACGACAAGCTTTTAAAAGATTTTAAAAAAACTTTAAGAAAATAGGTCTACACCATAGAAATGATGTTCACTATTACTAGAATAGCATGTAATAATAAGGACAGTAGATATACCGAACGCCAATACATTTTGAAGAAACGCCCATATTTGATTTCTGCATAAAAATACGCATGAAAAAATGCTAGACCAATTCCTAAAGAAAGAATCGATAGTAAGTAATACGGAAAAATAGAGGTCGTAAAAGTTGCTACTGATAGCGCATGTATCCCATAAATTAAAAAAGGTACGGCTAAATCAGGCGCTTTTAATTGAAATCGTTTGGTTAAAGACAATAATTTGACAATTATTTGTGCTACTAAAAGCACAATCAGCGGGAAAATATACCAGAGCAATAGAATCGGTGAGAATGTTGTCATTAGTTTGTATCCTTTCTTTTTACAATTAGTTTATGTTTATTTTTTATAAGTAGTCCTTGAAAACAAATTATTATACCAAAAATCGAAACAGCACAAAAGAGAAACCTATCTCTTCATTTTTTCTGACACTTTGATATTTTTATGATTAGAAATCTTGAGTTATTTGGCTATTGGTTGTACACTGTCACTATCAATAAAAAAGGATGACTCAAAATGAACGACAAAAAACCAAGCAGTACATTTTCTAAAATCACAAAAGTTGTTATTTGGTTAATGTTAGTTATTACCATTGGCACAGCTATTTTAGGTGCACTTGCAGCATTTTCATAAGAAAATACTTCCAAATAAGAGGTCTGAGTGTAATTACCCAGACCTCTTTTTTTGTATTAACTTTGTACAACTTTCCCTGCAATTCGTAATAGCTCACGTGCATGTTCCAAAGTTAATTCAGTAATTTCTGCACCTGCAAGCATACGCGCAACTTCCTCCACACGTTCTTCATTTGTTAGTTGAGCAACGTGTGTTTGAGTGCGACCTTCTTTGACTGCTTTGGAAATAAAATATTGATAATCAGCAACTGCTGCAACTTGTGGTAGATGCGTAATACACAGCACTTGAGAATTTCTTGCAATTTTTGCGATTTTCTCAGCAATAGCTTGTGCGACACGGCCACTCACCCCAGTGTCTACTTCATCAAACACAATGCTGGTCATTTCTTGCGTTTTCGAAAAAATCGTTTTTAAGGCTAATAAAATACGAGATAATTCCCCACCAGAAGCAACTTTGACTAAAGGTTTTAAAGGTTCCCCTGGATTTGTGCTCAAATAAAATTCAACTTGATCAAAACCAGTTCCGCGTAAAACTTTGCTTTCTTCAAAATGCACATCAAATTGAGTATTTTCCATATAAAGCTCAGATAGTTCTTGCAAAATTTCTTGCTCTAATTGTTGAGCAATTTGTTGCCGTTGCTGATGCAATTCTTCAGCTAATTGCCAGACAGATTGTTCTTTTTCTTCTAACTGCAATTCTAACTCTTCTAATTGACCTTCTGTAATGGTTGCTGCAGACAGCTCATCAGAAATTTTTTCATAATAAGCTAAAATGGCTGGTACCGAATCACCATATTTTCGTTTCAATTGACGGATTGTTTCTAGGCGCAACACAACTTCTTCTAAACGTTCTTCATCTAATTCTAAATGATCCATTTGACGGGAAATATCACTTGCCGCATCTTGTAACAAATAATACGCATTTTGGATGTTTTCGCTAATTTGTTCATATTCCACATCCAAATGGGCAATTCCTTGAATTTCATTAAATGCAATACTAACTCCATCCAGACTATCACCCGTTTCTGATGAAAGCATCCCATATGCCTTTGCTAAAGCATCGACAATTTTTTGAAAATTACTTAGTTTGTCACGCTCTTCAACTAACAGTTCTTCTTCATTTGGTTGCAAATCCGCTTGCTCAATTTCTTCTTGTTGAAAACGTAGCATATCCATCCGTTGTACGTAAGATTGTTCGTTCAATTGAATTTTACGTACGCGTTTTTCTAATTGACGAAATTCATGGTAGTGCGTATGATAATTTGCTAATTGTTGTTGAAATTTTTGAGAACCAAAACTATCCATTAACGATAAATGTTTCTCAGCTTGAAGTAATTCTTGATGTTCGTTTTGACCTTGAATATCTACTAAATACATCCCAATCCGACGAAGATTTGCCAAAGTTACTGTCCGCCCGTTCACTCGGCAGATATTTTTGCCAGAAAGAGACATATCTCGTTGAACAATTAATAGTTCATCGGAATAATCAATGCCTAACTCATCCATTACTTGGCGAAACCCTTTTTGTTGTGGCAATTCAAATAACCCTTCCAGTAAACATTTATCTGCTCCTTGGCGAATATAATCACTGGAACCACGACTGCCAGCTAGCAGGCCCATCGCATCAATAATAATCGATTTTCCGGCTCCTGTTTCTCCCGTTAACGCCGTCATTCCTTGATGAAAAGACAAATGTAATTTGGGAATAATAGCAAAATTTTCAATCGTTAGCTCTAGTAGCATACGATTCACTCCTAGCGGTTATATTTTTTTAATTCGTTAAACAAAAGACTACGTGCTTCTTGTGTACGTGCAATCATTAAAATATTATCGTCATCATTAAGTGTACCAAATAATTCCTCTTTAAAACGTTTATCAATTAAATTAGCAACTGCAGAAGCATTTCCTGGTAAAGTACGCAAAATAACAAATTTATCCATTTCATCCACCGAAACAAACGCATTTTTTAATAATTTATCCAATTTTTCGACAACGTCTTCCGTGGATTCTAATGGTAAACTGTAGCGGTAACCTCCTGAAGCCGCCGGTACTTTGATTAATTTCAATTCTTTGATATCTCTAGAAATTGTCGCTTGTGTTACGTAAACATCTTTTTGTTTTAAATACGCTACAAATTCTTCTTGTTTTTGAATATCATATTCAGTTAAAAGTCGCGTAATCAAACGATGGCGCTCTTTTTTTCTCATAAAGCTTTCCCCCTAGTTAAATTCTTATTTATCATAGCTCATTTTCTCCTAGAAAGAAAGAACCATCCCGCTAAAAAAAGACTCTTTAGAAAACTATTTCTTTCTAAAGAATCTCATTTTATTTATCTAATTGTTGATGGGCTTCATGAACTATTTTTTCAATGTCTACCGTTTCAGAAATCTCACCTGCTGTTGCTGATTTTTGTAAATGGACAATAAATTCAATATTTCCTTCGCCACCTGTAATCGGTGAATAACTTAAATTTTTCACGTCATAGTTCTCATTAAGTGCAAAGTGTAAAATATCTTCTAACACCGCTCGATGTGTTAATGGGTCACGAACAATACCATTTTTCCCTACAGCTTCTCTACCTGCTTCAAATTGAGGTTTGATTAAAGCCATTACATCACCTTGATTGGCTAAAATTGCGTGAAGGGGTGGCAACATTAAGCGTAATGAAATGAAAGAAACATCAATTGTCGCAACTTCTGGTACGCCATTTGTAAAATCTGACGGTTGACAATAGCGGAAATTCGTTCTTTCCATCACTGTCACTCGTGGATCTTGGCGGATTTTCCAAGCTAGTTGATTGTATCCTACATCCAACGCATAACTTTGCTTCGCACCATTTTGTAGAGCAACATCGGTAAAACCACCTGTAGATGCGCCAATATCTAGTACTGTTTTATCCTGCACGGTAAAATCAAAAGTTTTTAACGCTTTTTCTAATTTTAATCCCCCACGAGAAACATACGGTAGTTTTTGTCCTTTAATCTGTAACATTGTGTCCATTGGAATTTTTTCGCCTGGTTTGTCTAAACGTTCATTATTTTTTTCCATGTAGACTAACCCTGCCATAACGCCACGCTTGGCTTGTTCTCGTGTTTCAAAAAGTCCTTGTTGAAATGCCAACACATCGACTCGTTCTTTTTTCATGTAGTTCCTCTTTCTTTATAAATAAAATAGACCGCAAACTTCTTTTAATAATTCTGCGTCAAATGTCGATAATAAAGCTAATTCATTTAAAATTGCCTCAGCAGCAGTTAGTTCATCTGTTAAAGCTTTTTTAGCTCCTTCTAAACCTAATAAACCTGGATACGTACTTTTTTCAAGTAATTCATCTCGATTTGTTTCTTTACCTAATTCTTCAGTCGTACTGACAACGTCTAATAAGTCGTCTCGAATTTGGAAAGCTAAGCCTAGATGTTTGGCTAATTGATCTAACTTTTCAAGGGTGCCTTCTGACTGATTAGCTAAAATCCCCCCGGCAACCACTGCAAAACGAATTAATGCCCCTGTTTTGCGTTGATGAATCGCCATTAATTCTTCTATTGAAAGTTTATTTCCTTCCGCTTGCATATCAGCGGCTTGACCAGCGACCATCCCATGTGTTCCGGAAGCTTTAGCTAATAATTGTAAAAGTAAAACTTTTTCAGTTGGTTCGATTTCCGCCATGCTCACTAATTCAAATGCTAGTGTTAATAAACCATCCCCAGCTAAAATAGCCATCGCATCACCATATACTTTATGATTGGTCGGTTTTCCACGACGTAAATCATCATTATCCATCGCTGGTAAATCATCGTGAATTAATGAATACGTATGAATCATTTCAAGTGCTGCTGCTGTTTGATAACCACCCAAAGAAATTTCTTTGTTAAATGATGCAATTGTAGCTAACAACAAGAGTGGTCGAATACGTTTCCCACCAGCATCAATTGAGTATAGCATACTTTCTTGTAGTCTTTGATTATTTGTATGCTCACGAACAAACCGAACCATTTCTGTTTCGGTTTGTTGAATTTCTTTGGTTTGAAAAGTTGTTAATCTACTCATTTTTCCGCCTCTTCAAATGGAACTTCTTCATTGGCTTCTGTCATCATTTTAGTTAATGTTTGTTCTGCCTTTGATAGGGTATCTTTACATTGTTTACTCAAAATCATGCCTTGCTGGAAAGCAGTTAATGCTTCTTCTAAAGGAACATCGCCTTGTTCTAGACGTGTAACAATTTGTTCTAATTCTTGTAATGATTCTTCAAATGTTGGATTTGTCATGCTTTTCCTCCTTAATTTCAAGAACTTCAACTTTTGCTTGCCCATCTTGATAATGGACATCTAAAACATCGCCGACAGCTAACTCTTGAACTGATTTGACAACCGTTTCTTTGGTCGTATAGCTGTATCCACGTCCCATAATTTTTAGTGGGCTTAATAAATCCAGCGATTGAAGTGTTTGTTGAAATTGTCGTTGCTTCTGTTCAAAAATCAATTGCATTTGTTTATCTAAACGTTCTGACAAATAATTGACTTGTTGTTTTGACTCACGAACGCGTGCAGTTGGCACAACTTGCGCCAAACGATGAATGGTTTGATTGGCTGTACGTTCTTTTTCATAAATTAATGTTTGCATTTGTTGCATTAAGCGTTGTTGTAGTTGATCTAACTTCAATGATTGTGCTTCATATAATCGCTCGGGTTGACGGAATATATAGGAATTTTGTACGCGTTGGAAACGTTCATCTTTCCGTTGCATTTGATTAGCGTACGCTTGAATTAAACGCGCTTGACGTTCTTCAATTCGCAATAACTCCTCTGTCAAAACGGGAACTGCCAATTCAGCTGCTGCAGTTGGTGTTGCAGCTCGAACATCAGCAACTAAATCAGCAATCGTCGTATCTGTCTCATGTCCAACAGAAGAAATAATCGGGGTCTTTGCTTCAAAAATGGCGCGAGCTACCCGTTCTTCATTAAAGGGCCATAAATCTTCAATTGAACCGCCGCCACGCCCAATAATCATTGTATCAAAATTTCCCATCGCTTCTACGCGTCCAATGTTTTTCACCACATCATCCGCTGCTTTAGCTCCTTGAACAACTGTTGGGAATAATACAATTTGAGCAATTGGATATCTTCGTCGTGTCGTGGTAATAATATCACGAATAACTGCCCCACTTGGACTAGTAAGCACTGCAATCCGTTTCGGATATTTCGGCAATATTTTTTTTGGTGCTTGAAATAAACCTTCTTTATCTAATTTGGCTTTTAACTGTTCATACGCTTGATACAATGCGCCTACTCCATCAGGTTCCATATGCTCAACATAGATTTGATAATTCCCACTAGCTTCGTACAAAGAAATACGCCCAACAGCCATCACTTTCATCCCTTCTTCGGGTCTGAAAGCGAGTTTGTCAAACGCTCCTTTGAACATTACTGCTGAAATTTTAGCACCATCATCTTTTAAGCTGAAATACTGATGATTTGGACGCAAACGAAAATTTGAAATTTCTCCAGTTAAAAACACTCGTTCTAAATACGGATCAACATCAAATTTTCGCTTTAAGTATTTCGTCAGCGCAGTCACAGACAAATACTTCTGTGTCATTTTATTTTTCTATCTCCTGACGTTTTGCCGCTTCAACGGTTTGCATCATTAACATGGTAATTGTCATTGGGCCAACCCCTTTTGGTACAGGCGTGATATAACCTGCAATTGGTTCTACTTCGTCAAATTTCACATCCCCAATTAATTTACCTTCTGGACTGCGATTCATCCCTACATCGATGACAACAGCACCTTCTTTAACGAACTCTTTGGTCACAAAATGGCCTCGGCCAATTGCCACAACTAAAATATCGGCTTGTTTGGCAACTTCTGGTAAATTTTTTGTACGTGAATGTGTCATCGTAACCGTCGCATTTTTAGCTAATAATAATTGTCCCATTGGTTTACCCACGATATTGCTACGACCGATAACTACGGCATTTTTTCCTTCTAAATCAATATTGTATGCTTCAAACATCTTCATAATACCATATGGCGTACAAGGAATCATTTCAGGCGCGCCGGCAAATAGACGTCCTAGATTCATTGGATGAAAACCATCGACATCTTTTTTAGGATCAATTGCTAATAAAATTTTCTCTTCATCAATATGGTTTGGTAAAGGAAGTTGGACTAAAATGCCATGAAAAGCTGGATCTTGGTTGTATTTTTCAATTTCTGCCAACAACTCATCTTCAGTAATTGTAGCTGGATAACGTTCTACTTTTGAATGAATCCCGATACGTGTTGCTGCCAATTCTTTGTTTTTGACATAGGTTTGACTAGCTGGATTTTCACCAACTAATAAAACAACTAACCCTGGTTGAAGATTTTTTTTGACTAATTGTTGGACCTCTAAACGAATTTCTTCTTGCATTTTTTCTGCTAATTCTTTTCCATTGATTAATACACCCATTTTGTTAAATAGCCCCCTTGCATTTTTTAACATTTTAACACATATTGATTTCTCAAAAAATATTTTCATTATCATTTTCAAAAAAACATTCATTTTCGTTCGTGTATTCGGTATAAAAAACGAAAATTCGAGTTATCCCATCCATAATCTTCGTTAATTCGTTGTAGAAAAGAAGCTAGCCTATTCGCTAGCTTCTAATTTATTATTGATAGTTGATAACACACCATTGATAAACTTACGTGATTGATCATCACTAAAGGTTTTTGCTAATTCAATTGCTTCATTTAAAGCAACTTTATTGGGAACATTATCGACATACAACATTTCAAATAATGCGATACGTAAAATAGTTACATCCATTTTAGAAAGACGTTGTAGACTCCAACCACGGCGTAAATGCTCTTGAATCATTTTATCCAATGATTCTTTATTTTCACAAACACCAGTTACTAATAAATCTAGATAGGTCGGTATAAAATTTTCGTGTTCTTCATCAATCATATCTTCATGTTCTAATTCAATCGCATGAAAAATGGCGTCTTTTTTCTCTAAATCTTGATTGAAATCTAACGGAAATAGTGCCTGAACAGCCATTTGTCTGATTTCATGTCTTGATAATTCTTTACTCATTTTCTTCCTCGTCATTTCCAAATAGTTCTTCTAAATCCAATTGTTCTGGTTTTTCTGGGACAACCGCCATCACATGAATATTCACTTCTGACAAATTAACATCTGTCATAAATAAAACTTGTTCTTTCACACGTTTTTGCATTTCCATTGCTACTTTTGGTACAGAAACCCCATATTTCATATAGGTATAGATGTCTACTTTGATACCAGTATCGTCCATTTCTAAACGAACACCTTTACCATAAGCAGAACGACCTAATAGTTCTGTTACGTTATTTGCGAATGTGCTTTGCATACGGTATACGCCATCTACTTTTGAAGCAGCAATACCAATAATTACTTCAATCACTTCAGGAGCAATGACAATTTCCCCTAATTCTTGATTAGCATCTAATACGAAATTTTTTTCATCGACCATTCTAAATTCCTCCATCTCTGAATACGATTTAACCTTCTGCGGTATTTTAGATAAACAGATACCACTGAAAAAAATCTTACAGTTCAAAACCTATGTTGACAGTCCTCAAACAATCCTTACCACTGTTTTTTTCTAGTGGAGAATGAGCCTGAACTTCGATTATAGTTTATCATTTAATCACCAGATAAGCTATAAAAAGTCCTCTTATTCAGTCGAAATTACAAGATGATTAATTCTTTTGGCGAATGTGTTAAAACTTTATTTCCTGTTTCAGTAATCAATAAATCATCTTCAATCCGAACGCCGCCAATTCCTGGTAAATAGATTCCTGGTTCATCGGTAATGATATTGCCTGGCACAAAAGCTTTCTCAGCACGGAAAGAAACATTCGGTCCTTCATGAATCTCTAAGCCAATCCCATGGCCGGTAGAGTGGCCAAATGCTTCACCATAACCAAAGGAAGCAATATAATCTCGAGCCACTGCGTCTAATTCAATCCCTGTCATTCCAGGTTTAGCTGCTTCTAAAACCTGCAATTGCGCATCTAAAACAATTTGATAAATTTCTTTTAATTTTTCTCCTGGATCACCAATCGCAAATGTACGAGTCATATCAGAAACATAACCATTATAATAACAGCCAAAGTCAAGTGTAATTAAATCCCCTTGCTCGATGATTTTGTTACTTGCTACCCCATGCGGCATAGCTGAACGGACACCACTAGCTACAATTGTTTCAAACGAGACACTTGTCGCACCTAACGAACGCATAAAGAAGTCTAATTGATTGGCTACTTCAATTTCTGTCATACCAGGACGAACCATTTTTAAGATATGTGAAAAGGCTTGATCTGCAATATGACAAGCTTGTTGAATCGTTGCAATCTCTGTTTCGTCTTTTACTTCGCGTAAATTTTCAATCATGCCAGCAATAGGAACCAAGGCAGACTCTTCAATGATATCTTCTAAAACAGTATATTCTGCAAAACTAACTTGTGTCTCTTCAAAAGCCAATGCGTTAATTTCCTCTTCTTGACAGATACGAGCAACTTCATCAAAAATCGGACCGGCATTTTTGACGATTTCATATCCTTGTGCTTGTTTTGCTGCTTGTTCTGTATAACGAAAATCAGTCACAAAAAAAGCTTTGTCTAATGTAATAACTGCTAATCCTGTTGTACCAGTGAAATTTGTTAAATAACGAAGATTGTAAGGACTCGTAACTAAGAAACCGTCTATCGCTTCTTTTTTCATTGCTTCACGTAATTTTTGTACTCGTAACATGTTATTCCTTCTTTCCCTTTAAATTCATTTTTCATTATAACAAACTTCGTCTTAAAGAGAAAAGAGTAGACTTATAAAAGCAAAAGACGAATCAATGTCTTCACTGATTCGTCTGTTAATTATTTACTTTTTCCAAAGAAAAATGAAATGACTGCTGCAAAAATAACTGCTCCTAAAATAGATGGAATAATCGCCATTCCAGCTACATTAGGTCCCCAGCTACTGAATAAACTTTCTCCAATTGAAGAACCAATAATACCTGCAATAATATTAAATAAACAGCCACGTTTTTCTCCGGTAATGGAACCTGCGATTGCGCCGATAACCGCACCGACAATCAATACCCATAACCAATGCATATGAAGCACCTCCTTATACATGATACTATTATTCTAACACACACGCTTCGTTGCAGAAAATAATATCTATATAAGGTAAGTTATTTTTTCTTCCCAATAGAGAGTACGCCACGTTTGATAACATCGAAAAAGCTCAATGAATGGACCATTCGACTAGGCTCCACGTATGCTCTTATTGCTCGTAGCACTACTTTCGGTTGTTTTGAAGCAAACGTATATGTTCCATTACGTTTCGTTTGAATTGCGTAACGCGGAATCCATTTCCCTTTGAACAAGACAGAAGCAACAACGTAATCAACTTCTTCCCAAGGGATTTGAATGAATTTTCGCGCATCGCGATCGTTATAAAATTCAAATCCTTTATCGCCAATCATAATTTTTCCATAATCTGTTAGTCCTGTAAAAGCTGTTGCGTTGATAACTAGATCAACTTTTGTATTTAACGATTGAACCATCTTTTTCACCTCATATTTTTCTATTAGTATAGCGTTTTTCATTCCAACTTGTAAAATCAAATTATGTAAAGAAAACCAGACGAAGAAACGTTTCTTGTCTGGTTTCGTTTGAAATAATTATAATAATCCGATAACGTGGCCTAAGATACCAACAACGAATAATCCAAGGATAATCACGATTGGTGAAACTTTTTTCTTCAATAACCACATACATAAGAATGTCAATAATAGTCCTGCTAAACCAGGAATCAATTGATCTAAGTTATCTTGTAATGTTGTGACTTGGATATTAGACAATGCTTTACCAGCTGCGATATCACCAAAGACTGATTGCAATCCTTCACCTGTCATTTGAACTTTATCCCATTCGATATAAGCACCTGGTGAAAGTTCAACTTCTGAAACAGTTGGAACAAAACTAATATTTACCCATCGTTGGACTAAGGATGCCAAGACGAACATACCTAGAATCGAAGCACCTTTTGTTACATCTTGTAATAAACCACCAGATAAATCATCTGTAATTGCTGAACCTGCTTTATAACCAAATTCTTGTGTATACCACATGAATGCCCAACGAATAATATTCCATGCTAGGAAGAAAATGATTGGACCTAAGATATTTCCACCCATGGCTAGTGATGCACCTAATGCACCTAACATTGGACGTACAGTGAACCAGAATACTGGATCACCGATACCGGCTAAAGGACCCATCATCCCAACTTTTACCCCTTGAACTGCTACATCATCCACAGCTGCTCCGTTGGCACGTTCTTCTTCTAAGGCTAATGTTACACCCAAAATTGGTGATGCGATATATGGATGTGTGTTAAAGAATTCCAAGTGGCGTTTTAACGCTGCTGCGCGGTCTTCTTTTGTTTTATATAATTTTTTAATTGCTGGAATCATTGAAAAGGCGAACCCGCCGTTTTGCATACGTTCATAGTTCCAAGATCCTTGGATAAATGTTGAACGCCATGCAACAGCTAAACGGTCTCTTTTCGTTAATTGAATTTTTTCTTCTGCCATTTTTCCTATTCCTCCTTTGAAAGATTAATAATCGTTTAGAATGTCACCTAGAGGGTCACTTGCGTTTCCTCCGCCTCCACCTGTTGAAGAACCACCCATTTTAGATAGGTTCAAGTAGATAAGCGCTAAAGCAACACCGATTGCACCAATTCCGATAAGAGTCAAATCAGTAATGGCAGCTACAACAAATCCAAGAATGAAGAAAGGCCAAACTTCTTTGTTTGCCATCATGTTAATAACTAATGCATAACCAACGGCTACAACCATACCACCGCCGATAGCCATACCTTCTGTTAACCATGCAGGCATTGATTCTAAACCAGATTGAACAACTGATGCTGGAATAAATAGCAATGCAGCTGCTGGAATTGCAATACGAACACCTTGCATACAAATAGCTAAAATTTGTAAAATTTCGATTTTTCTATAGTTTCCTTCTTCAGCAGCGGCATCCATCATGTGAACTAATGGTACAGCTAATGTACGAACAACCATTGTTAAGAATAAACCAGCTACAGCTAGAGGAATAGCGATCGCAATTGCAGAAGGGATACCTGCTGCTCCTTGACCACCTAAAACTAAAATAATTGCTGCTGCAACTGATGCTAACGCTGCATCGGGTGCTACGGCTGCTCCAATGTTTGCCCATCCAAGAGCAATCATTTGTAATGATCCACCTAGCATAATCCCTGCTTCTAAATTCCCTGTTACTAATCCAATTAATGTACATGCTACCAATGGTTGATGGAATTGAAATTCATCCAAAATCCCTTCCATACCAGCTAAAAAGGCAACAGCAACAACCAATATCACTTGGATAAAATTTAAATCTGACATGATAAACCTCCTAGTTCAATTTATTTTTTTATTTCAACTCTGATTTTGCTTTATTTAATAATTCATCTAAATTAGCTCTAGAGTCATTTGGTACTTTACGAACATCGAATTTTAATCCTAATTCTTTTAATTTTTCATAAGATTTGACATCGTCTTTCCCCATAGATAATACGTTATTTACCACAACTTTACCGGTTGAATGCGCCATTGAACCTACGTTTACTTCTTCAATTTCTACGCCACCTTCAACTGCACGAACAACATCTTGTGGATTTTCAAATAATAATAATGCTTTTGTTGAACCAAAGCGTGGATCTTTTGCTACTTCAATCATTTTATCAATTGGAACGACATTTGCTTTTACTCCTGGTGGGGCTGCTTGTTCAATCAGACGTTTTCTCAAATCGTCTTTAGCTACAGCATCACTAACGACAATAATACGTGTTGGCTGTGTTGCTTTTGTCCAAGCCGTTGCTACTTGACCATGTAATAAACGTGAATCAATACGTGCTAAGACGTATTTAATTTTGCCATCGCCCACAACTGTTCCTGGAGGAAGTGCTCCTTTTGGTGTAGCATCATCTGTTGCTTGAGCAGGTGCAGCAACTTCTGGTTCTAATTCTTCTGGTTTAATTTTGACACCATCGCGCGCAGTGTTTAAAATTGCTGCGGCAATATCTTGTGCCGAATTCATTGAAAAACGAGAAGCATAGGCTTCAATCACCATTGGTAAATTCATACCTGAAACAATTGCCCACTTATCTTTATGACCTTCTAATAAATTATTAGCTTGGTTAAAGGGGGTTCCTCCCCACAGATCAACTAAGAAAAGAACTTCTTCTTGGTCATCAAATGAATTAATTGCTTCTTGCATTTTTGCTTTGATGTCATCTGGACCTTCACTTGGTGCTAATACACAAGCAGCTACGTTTTCTTGTTCACCGAAAATCATCGCTCCTGATTGCAAAATCCCTTTAGCGAAATCTCCATGACTTGCTAGGATAATTCCTACCATCTTCTTACCTCCTATTTTCTAAATTTCTATATTTCTTTACAACTTATCTAACAGTTCCATCAAATTGACTTTACGATCAGTTGGGACTTTGCGAACTTCTAATTCAATTCCTTGCTCATCTAAGTAACGAAAAGCGTCCGCATCTTGTTCATCGATTGAAACAAAATTTGTAATCATTCGTTTTCCTGCTGTAAAACGCATACCACCAATATTTAATGAATTCAATCTCATTCCTCCACGTATCAAACGTTCCACATCTTGCGGATTGGTAAATAATAACATGACTTTTTGTTCTTGAAATAATTGGTTATCGTAAACGTCTAACATACGCGAAACAGTTACGACATTGGATTTAATACCTGGTGGCGCTGCTTCTTGCAGTAAAAACTTTCGCAGTGAATCATTAGCTACTTCATCACTAACGACAATAATACGATTAATATTAATTTGTTTTGCCCAAGCTGTAGCTACTTGCCCGTGAATCAATCGATCATCGATTCTTGCTAATCGAATCTCCATTGCCTCGCCTCCTGTCTCTGGCTGTTAGTAATTTTCCACCTCCTCATGCACTTTAATACAAGCAAGAAGCGTGCCAAAACACTAAATGATACACTGTTGATTTAATACTTTTTCTCAAAAAAATACAATACACTAAAACGACACACTTTGTTTTGTGTATCGTTTTAGTGTATTGTATCAAACTTTTTCTTTCACTTGACGATGAATCATCGTTAGCAAATAATACTCTTCTGCTAACGGAATCGTTAAGTTTAGCGTTCTTCCTAACGATAACACATGAACATGTAATTGCTCATAGTCTTCATTTTCTTGCAACCAATGTATTTCTTCTTCATTCGTAGTCAGTGGTTGGTTTAATAAAACTCGTTCTAACAAACCTGCTGCATGCAATAAGAAATTAATACGGAAGCCTTTTTCTTCACTTGGAATATGCGAACTATTCATCACGTCTGCTGTAAATTTCCATAAAGGCTCAATCATTTTTTTCGGATTCAAGAAAGTATAATTATTTTCTAAAAATTCGATACAGACTTGTTTTGTTTGTTCTTGATTTAGTTCGACTGTTTCAGATAACAGTTGATTTCCTGTCAATAATCGATCAATCAGTTCATCGGTATCTTGTGTCATAAAGTTTTCTAATGAAATAAAGGGTACCGGTAATTTAGGATCGATAACACCAGTCGTTGCAATCAATTCATATTTCTTTTGGATCTGCGGGACTTTTTCTTTTAAATCCAAAACAGATAACGTTAAAATTTCAATATCCGTGATATTTTTTTTATCTAACGTATGTTGAATGATGCCTTTAATTTGTTCAGCAGTACCTTCACCAGACGCACAAATCGCTAAAATGCCTCGTGGTAAATGTGGCTGAACACCCGAATGTGGAAACTCCTCTAAACGACTGTACCCACGAAAATTCTCTAGTGACTCATACAATTCTTTCAAACTCGTTCCTAATACAGAAGCTTTACGAACTGCTTCTAATACAATGGGTGTAGTGACCATATCAATTGTTCGCACAAACACACCCGTTTCACGTTGAATTTCGGCATTGAAGGTGACTAAAGAACCCATATCAACTAATAATAAAACACCGCTGCCTTCATTGACCATAAGTACTGCTTGTTTCATTTTTTCTAATGCAATTTTAGGTGGCATGTCTAACGGCATATCAACTGCAGCTACCTGTTCAACACCCAATAATTGCTTCACGACATCAACCATACTTGTTGCTGTACTATTGCCATGTGCAGCCACAACTACCCCAATCTTGCCTTCCGCAGAACTATTTTTCAACGAAACCAACAATACAGCTAAATAATATTCTTCGCTTTCTGGAATCGCTACATTAAATGATTCCCCAATAAACTGACGGATTTCTTGCGCAACTTTGAATTCTTCTGGATAGTCCGCTACCATTTCACGGATGTTATCATTGGTATGTCTTGTTTCTCCTAACTGAATTTTTTTCAAAAATGAACTAATATGCAAACTCATCGCATACACAAAATTTTGCTGAAAATCATAATTCAAACGATTGCGAACAATGGTATAAATTCGGTTGGTTAGTTCAATGATTTTTTGGTCAACAAATTCACTCAATTTATTATCCGCATGAAAAGAAAAGCCATGATCTTTATAAAACGATTTTAAATGCACATTAATATCCGTCGAAATAAAATGATTAATTGCTTCTTGATCGACGCCATCAGCTTTTAACAAGGCAGCTTTATCACCGATAATATCATATAAATTATACGGTAGTTCATATGAATCTGATTGAATATTTAAAATGTCTTCATTAGGTTGAATGACAATTTTAGGTTCAAGACTATGAGACAGTTCCATTAAAATTTCACGTTTATTCGCTAACATAATCAAACCAGAACGAATGCCTTCTGGAACATCTTCTAAAGTGATATCAATTTGCGATTGATGCATGTGATTTAAAAAACCGCGCGCGCAAACTAATTGAACGTTTGATTTTAGCTGTCCAATATTTCCAAAACTAACACTTCCAATTAAAGCTTTTACCACATCTTCCGTTAAAGAAATGGTTCGTTGAATACGACTCGCTTCGTGAGATACCATGATTTTAACCAAATCGAGCTTCTCATTAGCCGGCCGCTTTTCAAAAGAAGGCATTTGGATATTAATTGGAATTCTTCGAACAAATGTATCTAATAATGCCGAATTAGGGTCTTCAGTGGTTGCACCCACAATTCGTACATCCGCAAAATGATTTTTCCCTGTTTCACCAAGACGGCTATAAGAGCCATGATCCATAAAATAAAAAATCATTTCTTGTCCTTCTGGTGGCAAACGATGAATCTCATCTAAAAAGAGCATACTTCCGTCAGCCTGATCAATTACACCTAACTTCTCCGCATCAGCTCCAGTAAAAGCACCTTTAACATAACCAAATAAATGACTCATTAACAACTCGGGATTATTCGCGTAATCGGCACAATTGAATACTATCATTTCTTTGTCTTCCGCAATTACTTGATTCGCCTTCGCAAATTGAAACATTGCGTGCGCAAAAAAAGTCTTTCCTGAACCAGTTGGACCGGTGATTAAACAATTCAACCCTCGTGGAGGATACAAAATTGCTGCTTTCGCTTGTTCTCCGGCATTTTTCATACTGCCATTCATCCCAATAATACGCGCAAAAATATCATTCGCTGGTAAAAATTGTGAAATACGCTGAGGTTTTCTTTTTTCACGTGGTTGACGACTTTCTTTGTAGCTTGGTACATATTTTTCCTGTACATTATGAATCGTTGCCGCTAATGTATAACCAACTGGACGACCATCTAATTTAAGTAAACGACCTTCACGTACAAGTTGGTTCAAATCTTTACTGACATTACTCCGTTGAATTTGAAGAGCTTCAGCAATTTCAGCAGTAGTAACAGCAATTTTTTCTAAATTAGAAGATTCATTCTCTCGATCCACAATATATTGATAAATTCTTTCCATACGCTTACTCAAACATCTCACCTCTTCATCAAATTTCTTCTTTCTATTATAAACGGTCTTATCATGAATTACCATGCACACTGAAAAAACAAGACAGATCAAATGACCTATCTTGTTTTTTCATCAAGTTTTGCAAATGGAATGAATGCTTGTGGCGGAATCGTCGGCTCTGTAAGTGTTTTTTGCATCCACACCACATCAAACCATTGATTAAATTTAAAACCAACTTGTGTATACAATCCAACATGTTGGTAGCCAAATTTTTGATGGAAATGTTCGCTTCTTTGATTTCCTGCAGTAATACAAGCTAATAATTGAACAACATTTTGTCGCATTAAGACCGCTTCTAGCGCTTGATACAATTGAGTACCAATTCCTTTAACTGGGCAATTTTCTTGGACATAGACCGTTGTTTCAACCGCCCAATCATAGGCTGCTCGCATTTTATAGGCACCGGCATAAGCATACCCTAAAATTGCTCCATCCTCTGTTTCTGCCACTAAATAAGGATATCTTTCTAGTGTTTGTTGAATTCGGTTGGAAAAATCTTCAATAGTCGGTACCGTATATTCAAACGTAATGGCAGTGTTTTCTACATACAGTGCATAAATGCTCAATAAAGCTGACGCATCTTCAATGGTTGCTGTTCGAATAGAAATGTTAGTCATTCACTTCACCGGCATATACTGTCAAATGTGCAGGTAATATTTCGACAGTAATTGGCAATTCTGGGCCTTCATCACCATCTACATTCGTACCAAGTGTTTTTTCTTTGACAGCAATTGTTCCTTTCTCAAACGTCACATAACCTACATTGTCCGTACTTTCTTTGACACCTGTTAATAAGTCGGGCAAACTTTTTACAGTCTCCAATAAACTTTCATCTTTAAGATATAATAAGTGCATCTTACCATCATCAACTTGTGCATCGGAAAATAATTGTTCAAAACCACCAACTGAATTAGTTGAACCAATAATGAGGGTTGTACTTGTAATTTCTTGTGACTCTCCGTCAATTGTTAATTCAAAGTCATATGATTCAGTCCCAATTACATTTTTAATGCCTGAAATAAAATAAGCCAATTTACCAAATTTAGTTTTATCTTCAACATCGACATCATTAATTGATTCTGGAATTGTACCAATTGCTACAACATTCATGAAGTATTGGTCATTTAATTTACCCACATCCAATGATTTTGTACGCTTAATATCTAACTTGCTAATTGCTTCTTCTGGATCTAATGGTAAATTTAAGGCCCTGGCTAAATCGTTCACAGTACCTAATGGAAAGAAACCAAAATTTGGTCGATAGGTTTCTTCTGCCAATCCACTAATGGCTTCATTAACCGTGCCATCGCCCCCCATTGCAAAGACGCTATCAAGTTTTGCTTGTGCAGCTT
The DNA here is from genome assembly GCF_017426705.2 of Enterococcus sp. DIV2402. Taxonomy (NCBI): domain Bacteria; kingdom Bacillati; phylum Bacillota; class Bacilli; order Lactobacillales; family Enterococcaceae; genus Enterococcus; species Candidatus Enterococcus lowellii. Next base: position 2,858,017 of record NZ_CP147251.1, read on the forward strand.
CTTTGGCAAAATCAATCGCATCGCCAGCTTCTTCTGTATGTTTAACAATCACTTCGTCAAATAAAGTGTTTAATTTTTCAGTTGCTTGTTCTTCATATTTTTTGGCTTCTTCTCCACCTGAACTTGGGTTTACAATTAACAAAGCTTTCGTCATCTTCAGTTCCTCCTATTTGTTCTTTAATTTCCAACAAAATGTTACAGATAAGGTTTCTTCAATCATAGCTGGTTGAATCGTGGGCATTGCTGCTTGACGACTCACAGTAGATTGAAAGACCATGGGTGAAAGAAATGGGCGTTGCTCAGTTGTGCTATTTTCAATCTGAACTAAATCACCTAATAGTAAATTTGAAGCTTCTGCAAGAATTTCTGCTTGCAAGCGTGCATCATTTGTTGCGTTGATTAATAATTGTTTTTGTAATGTCAAACGATCACTGACAGTAAATTGAAGTGAAATCACTGGTTGTACCTCTGTTTTAGAAATACTCGTCAACAATTCTTCCAAACGTTCTTGATGAAACGGAAATTGCAACGTCACGGTTTGATTCACTTCATAACCAATGGACTCCGTTTGCCAAACCTCTTCTTTGAATTCACTTTTTTCTTTGGTATCTATTGAAAATGATTGTGTTTTTAACTCTTCAACAGAAAACTCCTGTGCCGTAATCACTGTTTCTAATTGTGTAACCTTTTGCTTTGCCCCTTGAATCGCTTGTGCGTATTCAGCATGGACCGTTGCTAATTGTAAAACAACACATACTGTATCAGGAATTGCAGAAACATGACCGATTCCTGTAACTGTCACTAATTTCCCCACTAGATCATTCCTTTCACTATCGTTAGATTTATTTTACACGAAAGTTAAAAAAAATGCGTGAATAAACAAAAAAAGTACGAAAAGAAAACGACGATTTTCTTTTCGTACTCATTCTATTAAACTATTTTAATCCAATTCAATCGCACCAGTTGCTAATTGATAGTAGACACCTTTGTGTTCAAGTAATTCTTCATGGTTTCCGCGTTCAATAATGCGACCTTGATCTAAGACCATAATCGCATCGGAATTCTGAATCGTGGATAGACGATGAGCAATGACGAAAACAGTCCGTCCTTTCATCAAAGCATCCATTCCGTCTTGAACGATACGTTCCGTGCGCGTATCGATACTTGATGTCGCTTCATCTAAAATCATCACGGGTGGATCTACGATAGCTGCTCGTGCAATCGCCAGCAATTGACGTTGCCCTTGAGAAAGTCCTTCACCATCTCCAGTAATAACAGTATCATAGCCATCTGAAAGGTGGGATATAAAGTAATCCGCATTCGCAAGTTTGGCCGCTTTGCGCACTTCTTCATCCGTTGCATCCGGTTTACTGTACCGAATATTTTCACTAATTGTTCCAGTAAATAAATGCGTATCTTGCAACACAATTCCTAACGAACGACGCAACGATTCTTTTTTGATTTGTTGAATGTTAATTCCATCATAAAGAATTTCGCCATTTGAAATGTCATAGAACCGATTAATTAGATTGGTAATGGTGGTTTTCCCTGCACCCGTTGCACCAACAAAAGCTAATTTTTCTCCTGGTTTAGCAAACAAATTAATATCATGTAAAACAAGTTGATCCGGATCCGGTGAATAACCAAAATCAACATGGTTGAACCGTACATCGCCTGTCAGTGGAATATAATTAAAATGATTGTTTTCTGGTACTTTCCATGCCCAATCTCCCGTTTGTTCTGCACATTCCACAGGTTGCCCCGCTTCATAACGAACATTGGTTAATGTGACAACTCCTTCATCTTTTTCCTCTTCTTCATCAAGTAATACAAAGATACGTTCCGCACCTGCTAACGCCATAATTACAAAGTTGATTTGCTGTGATATCTGACTGATTGGCATATTTAACGAGCGACTTAGTTGAAGAAAAGAAGCAATTGCCCCAATCGTTAAGACAGCCAGTCCATGAATACTTAACAATCCACCAACGACCGCAATTAACACATACTGAATATTTAGCATATTCATCATCACGGGCATTAGAATATTGGCATACCCATTGGCTTTCGTTGCATCCTCTGCCAATTGATTATTTAGTGTATCAAATTCTTGAATCGTGATGGTTTCATGATTAAAAATTTTGATGACTTTTTGTCCTTGCATACGCTCTTCCACGAAACCATTTAATTTCCCAAGCGTTGACTGTTGTTTGCCAAAATAATTGCCACTCAAGCTAGTAATTTTTCGGATTGTTAAAAACATCAAGCTCACTGAACAAATCACAAAAATCGTCAAAGGCAAACTGACAAAGAACATCGCTAGAAAAACACTCACAAAAGTTACCAAGGCTTGGAGAAGCTGCGGCAAGCTTTGAGAAATCATTTGACGAAGCGTATCAATATCATTTGTATAATGACTCATTACATCCCCATGAGAATGCGTATCGAAATATCGGATAGGTAAAGTTTCCATATGACTAAAAAGGTCATCACGAATTTTCTTTTGAACGCCTTGCGAAATGGTTACCATCAATTGATTAAACGTAATTGCTGCCAAAATCCCCATAAGATATATTCCCGCCATTTGCAACACAGCTGTCAATAAGCCAGTAAAATCAGCCGCTCCGCTTTGTGCCAATAGGGGAATAGCGTAATCATCAATCACGACTTGTAGAAAGAGCGAACCACGAACCGTCGCAAAAGCTGACAAAATAATACAAACAAACACAATCGCTAATTGCCAAGGATACCCTTTAATTAAATAGCTCACTAAACGTCGTAGTGTTTTTATCGGGCGATCTGCTGGTTGTCGTTTACTCATATACCTCACCAAATCCTTTCACTTGAGAATGATTGACTTCCTGATAGATTTTATTGGTTGCGAGCAATTCTTCATGGGTGCCAATCCCTTGAATTTCTCCTTCTTCCATGACAATAATTTTATCGGCTTTTTCAACAGAAGAAATCCGTTGAGCAATAATAAATTTCGTCGTTTCTGGGATTGTTTCAAAAAAAGCTTGCTGAATCAGATAATCAGTTTTAGTGTCCACCGCACTCGTCGAATCATCAAGAATCAAAATTTTAGGTTTCTTCAATAACGCACGTGCAATTGTAAGTCGCTGTTTTTGACCACCCGACACATTGGTTCCTCCTTGCTCAATATACGTATCATAGCCTTGAGCAAGCTTACGGATAAATTCATCTGCTTGTGCCAAACAACAAGCTTCCACCAACTCTTCATCCGTTGCTTCAGGATTTCCCCAACGTAAGTTTTCTTTGATAGTTCCAGAAAATAAGACATTGTTTTGCAAGACCATTCCTACCGCATCTCGCAGTGCTTGCAACGAATAGTCTCGGACATCTTGACCACCAACCTGCACTGTTCCTTCTGTCGCATCATATAGTCGTGGAATCAATTGGACAAGAGTCGTTTTACCAGACCCAGTTCCACCAATAATTCCCACTGTTTCTCCAGAGGCAATATGAAAATCACAATTGTTGAGCACCAGATTGTCTTTTTTTCCAGAATAGCTGAAAGAAACATTCTTAAACTCTACACTGCCATCAGAAATCTCCGTCAAAGGTTCCTCAGGATCGGTCAAATCACTTGCTTCATTCAATACTTCTGAAATTCGCTCCATCGAAGGACGAGAAATAATCAGCATCACAAAAACCATCGACATCATATTCAAAGCAATTAGAATTTGCATGACATACATGAACATACTCATCAATTCGCCCGTTGTCATCGAACTATCGACAATCAAATGTGCCCCAATCCATGAGATTAGCAACATGCAACTAAACATCGTAAATTGCATTAATGGTCCATTGAAAGCGACAATTCGTTCTGCTTTGGAAAACATCCGATAAATTTTTTCTGAAACAGTTTCGAATTTTTGCACTTCATGCGCTTCTCGAACATATGATTTTACAATGCGAATACCTTGTAAGTTTTCCTGAACGACTTGATTCAACCGATCATACGTACGAAAGACACGATTAAATGCCGGATGAGCAAACTTAATAATGAGAGCTAAGCCGATTGCCAAAAAAGGAATGGCAAATAAAAAAATAACCGCTAATTCATTATTAATCCGAAAAGCCATAAATAATGAGAAAATAAACAACAACGGACTACGAACTAAAATTCGAATTGTCATTTGAAAAGAATTTTGCACGTTGTTGATATCAGTTGTTAAACGTGTAACTAAGCTAGACGTAGAAAAGCGGTCAATATTGGCAAAAGAAAATTTTTGGATATTCACAAAAATAGCGCGACGAATATTTTTAGCAAATCCCGCCGAAGCAATTGCCGCATAACGCGCAGACAACATCCCAAAAATTAACGCCAAGACCGCAAATACGACCAAACCTAAACCAATAACCAAAATATTTCGTTGATTTCCTGTCGCGATACCTTGATCAATAATTTGTGCCATTAAAACTGGTATCAGAATATCGAGAAGAACTTCTAAGGAAACAAAAAAAGGCGTCATTAACGCATCTTTTTTATATTCTCCAATATTTTTCAAGAGAGATTTTATCACGTTTTTCACACTCCTTTAATTAAATTATCAAAAAAACGCTATAAGTAAAGTGTGCGGAACTTCTTTATAAAAGTCAATGAAAGGGGTTAAAAAAGTCAAAAAAATTTTTAAAATTCGAATAACATGATGATGTAATCTTCTATTCACATCAGCAATAACTACTTTGAAGTAAAAAAACATTTAGTATATAAAAAAACCCGTTTTCCAACGGGCTTTGTGTTATCGATTCGACTTACTATTTGACGCATAGTTACGAGATAGTGGATCACACGTCCTTTCTCCGATTATCTCGGGTATAAGAAAGTTTAATCCAATTATCTGGTGGTTTTTTGATTAATCCCATGCTCATCAACAGTTTGTTTACTTTCCTTTTATACAAGTTACTTCGGTATGCGTTTTCCATAACTTCACGTCCTTTTTATGAACTTGGGTAGTGAAAAGAAGATATCTTCTTTTCACCTTTACTATACTATGCGTTGTTTTTTTTAACAAATAAAAAAGATAGTATTTGATTAATTTTAGAAACCTAAAAAAAGTGAACGAACAATCGTCCACTTTACGTATTTAAATTCGCAAGTTTTTGTAGCAATCCCGTATAATCAACTTTAGAAAAATCTGATACATCATATTCATATAAAGCCCCTAGTGAGAAATGGTTGTATTGTCTTTCTTCAATGATTTTTTTGAAAGCTTCTTTGGTAATTAAATCATCTGCTAAGGCGCGATTTTCTAATTGATCACCAAAATGATAATGTGTGCTGATATGACTCAAATGTCGATCTGATTGAACGTCACGAAGTTTTCGTCGTGCCCATAATTTTTCGAAGTCACTCACTAAACGTATCGTAATCACTTGATAATCATACGTTGTTGTCAACTCTACCAACTGTTGTTTCTGTTTATCGGAAAAAGGATACTCGGATAGAATAAAGCGTTTGCCAATACCCATGTACAAGCCAAGAACTTGATAATAAAATTTCCATACTTCCTTTTCAAGTTCTTTTTTCTCTGCTAGATTATTAAAACCCACTGAATCCGCCAAAATTTCTTTAATCTCATCTGGGGTAATACTAAATATATCCGGCAATACCTGCTTTATCTGATTGACCAAATAACTCTTTCCAGTTGCTGGACTACCTGCTAATAAAATCAGATACTTATCCATTCGTCCCAACACCAATTTTTAGTGGTTCATCGATATTCATAAATAAACTAATTTTATGTTTGACAATTTCTTTAACAGTTAAATTAGCAGGAATGATATTGTGACGCAAGGATTTGTTGACTTCTGTTTCTCCAAACGATTCTTTTGCTTGTTTTGTCCAATTAACTAATAGTTCGGTGCCAACGTTAAATTTACGAATGCCATGATTGATTAACTCTGGATAGTCTTCTTCTTTGACGCCAGTTCCTCCATGGATGACCAAAGGAATATCCACTACCTTATGAATTTCTTTTAATAATGGAATATTCACTTCAGTTTTTGACTTGAACTGTCCATGGTTTGTACCAATCGCAATTGCTAAGGCATCAATACCGGTTTGTTTGACAAATTCCACAGCATCTTCTGGACGTGTATAGACTTTATCATTTTCAGCTACTGAAATTCCTTCTTCCGTTCCTCCAATTGTTCCAAGTTCCCCTTCCACAGATACCCCATGAGCCTGAGCGTAAGAAACGACTGCTTTGGTTTTAGCAATATTTTCTTTAAATGGTAAATGTGAACCATCATACATAACACTAGAATACCCCGCATCAATTGCTGCTTTGATTTCATTAAAATCACGTGCATGATCTAAATGCAAGGCAACATCAACCATTTCATCTTCTGCAATTTCTTTGACTACAGCTACGACTACTTTATAACCGATGTATTTTGCTGTATCAATACTTGTTTGAATAATAATCGGACTTCCCATCTCTTTTGCCGCTCGAATCATTTCTGGAAGCATTTCTAAGTTGTGCGTATTAAACGCACCAATGGTCATATTTAAATCTGTTGCTATTTGTGTGACTTCTTTTAATGTTTTATACATATTCTTCCATCCTTTGTACTTATTTTCCACCGGTAATGGTTAATTTTTTTGCTATTTGACGCATATCATCCATTTTGTTCATATATTTTTCAATTCCAGTATCATCGCCATTTCGTGCGGCTTCTGCTCGTTTTGCATTATAAAGACTCATTAGTTTTTTATAACCATCGCCCATCGTTAATTTATACTCGAGGCTTTTCTCTAACGTTGGAATTGCCTGTTCGTCTTCTAATTCTGCATAAGCTAAGCCTATTTCTTCATATAATTTAGCTAATTGCTCATCAGACGTTAGCTGCTTCATTTCATGTTCTTTTTTAGAAACAAACGCCAACAATTCTATTCTACGTTCTTCTGATAAAACGGGTTGTTCAGGTTGCTTTTCTTTTGTTTTTTTCTTAAAGAAACCAAACATCTAAATTCCTCCTTAGAACATTTTTAAAATTGGGCTTAAAATCCAAGCGTATAATAAAGCAGCTACTACTGTATCAACATCTGTTGCGGTTGCATTAACAAAGCCCATACTATTAAAAATAGTAACAAGCAGTGCAGGTAATAAGGTAATGAAGAAGCCGTGAGCAATTCCTCCAATAATCGCACCTCGACGACCACCAACTGCATTCCCAAAAATACCAGCTGTCCCACCAGCGAAGAAGTTAGTTAACATTCCTGGTAAGATCATTGCTAACCCAAAAGCTGGCAACGTAAACATCGCAATGATTGTTCCAATTGTCGTTGTAATAAATCCTAAAATCACCGCATTTGGTGAATATGGGAAAAATACTGGACAATCTAACGCAGGAATTGCATCGGGTACTAATTTCATAGCAATTCCTCGGAAAGCAGGGACAATTTCACCTAACAATAAACGCACACCTGCTAATAACACATACACACCAACAACGAATTGAATAGCTTGTAAAAAGGCAAACATCAAATAATGTTGTGCGCCATGCTCGCCAATTCCGGGACCCGCAAATACTGCTGTAATCACATACAAAGGTACCATTACCACCATGACAGAAAGATAGGTATCTTGTAAAAATTCAAAGGAAGACGGTAATTTAATATCTTCAATTGATTTTTTATTTTCACCTTTTTCACCAAAAATTTTTGCTACACCTGCTTCAAATAGATAACCAATCGTACAAAAATGACCTAAGGCAATATCATTTGACCCCGTCACTTTACGAATAATTGGCTGTGCAATCGCTGGCATCGCCACAGCAAAAATGCCACCAACAAGCCCACCTACCAAAATTAAGACAATCCCTCGCAAGCCAGCAAAGAAACCAAAAACCGTTGTCATTGTCGCCATCCATAAGATCGCTTGACCTGTTAAAAAGATATATTTCCACTTCGTAAAGCGTGCAATTAAAATATTAAAAATAAAGATAGCTAAAAACGTTAAAGCAATATCTCGCCCTAAACCAAGTTCGTTCATCGCTTGTCCATTGATTGCTTCAATCGATGGAATAATTCCTTGCATATTAAATCCCGCTGTAAAAATTTCCCCAAAATAAGTCAAACTACCTACAATAATGCTTGAACCTGCACTTAATACTTGGAAACCTAGTAACGTTTTTAACGTTCCTGAAATTACTTGTCCCATTGATTTTTTTTGCAAAATTAATCCTAACATTGCAATCAATGCAATCGTAATGGATGCCTGTGTTAAAATGTTTTCAATAATAAAATTTATAACGCCCATTTCATTCATTCCTTTCAACTTGATTTTATAAAGCGCCTTTTGCTTGTAAAACTGGAACTAGTTTTTCTTCAATTTCTACTTTTGACACAATATTTTTCAAATAAACAATCGCTGTTTTATTTTCATCAATATTGAATTTTTCAAATTGTGATTTAAAATTTTGTGCAGTGATAATAATATCCGGTTGCATAGATGCTGCTGTTGAAATGTCCACGTGATCTAACTTGGCACTAACATTGTATTTATTTAAAACATCCTCTGCTGACATTTGTGCTGCAAAACTACTTCCTAATCCAGCACCACATACAAATAAAATATCAATCTTTTTACCCATTATTCATTCTCCTATTCTTCTTTTAATTAAAGAGAGTTTGTTTAAACTCATCTATTGTTTTAGTAGTAACAAGTTGATTTAATTTTTCTTCATCATTAATTAAATCAATCAAATGACGCATAATATTAAGATGTGAAAACGAATCGACTGCTGATAAACAAAAAATAATTTTGACGGGATCATTTTCCTCATGACCAAATTCCACACCTGACTTAACTGTCGCAACACTTAACCCTAAACTATTTGCGCCATCTTCTGGTCTAGCATGTGCTAGGGCAAGGTGTTTACCAATTACGATATAAGGACCATATTCATCAACAGAATCAATCATCGCTTGAATATAATTTTCTGTAATAATCCTTTCTTTCAGCAATGGATGAGAAACCTTTGTAATTAATTCTTTCCAATTCTTTGCTTCAACATTCATCAAAATATTTTCATCTTTTAAGACATCCTGAATCATAGGCTGCAACTCCCTTTTATTAATCGTTAAGTGATTTTTTCTAAATATTTTTTCCAATTCTTGGTACTGACATTCCACTTTTTGTGAAGTTTTTTTATCAAACAACGTTAAAATGTCTGAGAATAACTGTGTCGAATCTCTATGTTCATTCGATAAACGACGATATTGCGAATGTTGACTCAGAAATGCAGCGATGGCTTCTTTGCTATCTTCTTTAATAATTGGTTCTAAAATCAATAATGGTTTATTTTTGATTTCAATAGAGACCGTAGAAAAGACAAAATCAACATCTAATTTTTTGATTAGTTCGATTTCACGTGAACTTAAAACGGCTAATACTTCAATATGAAATAACTCTTTAAGGTTTTCTGATAATAGCTTGCCAGTTGCCAATCCGTGATTGCAAATCACTACCGCTCGATAAAAATAAGTCAATTCTTGATTCAATTCACTTAAAGAGGTTGAAAAATGAATCGTGAGAAAAGCAATTTCATCTTCAGTCAATTGTTTCTTTAAAACCTTGTTAAATTCAGGTGTAAAACTTTCCACTGCTCGATAAATGGTGTCATAATTGGCTTTGATTGTTTCCTTCAAAGGATTAGCAAATTGCACATCATATCGCAAACGACTGAGTAAACTACCAATATGTTGATACAAGCCTTCTTGCAAATCCGCTTCTTTTTTAGTAAATGGAATATGTGTTTCATTTTCAACATGTTGAATTAATTGAATTGAAAGCAATTGTGCTTGCACCCATTCAATAGATGTACTCATATTTTTAGGGTTAAAGGTATCTAAAATAAAGGTGAGATACTTGTATTCATTTGCTGCATCCTGAATCGAAAATTTATCAAAAATCGCTTGAACAAACTCTTGAATTTCTTGAGAAGCATGTGTTTCTTTATGTGACCAATCGGGCGATTGAATACTCTGTTTATTTTGAAAACGAGTCAACCAAATTCCAGTAAATAAGACGAGATTTTTTCGATACAAATTATCTTCACTTGCTGAAATCGACTCACCATAAATTTGATCAATCTTTTTAAATACTTCTAAAGAAATATATTTAAAAATAATTTGCTGTTTGACTGATTGATTTTTTATCTCATCGGTTAAAGTAAAATTATCTACCATTTTATTGATAAACGAATAAATCATTGTTCGAATACTGCGTTCCTTGCCATTCAGTACTAACCCTTGTTTGGGAATACTTAAAATTTCGACAGTATATTTTGTTAACAACTGACGTAACCGTCGCATATCCTCGTCTAAGGTACTTTTAGAAATTTGTAATTCCTCTTCTTTTTGATAGAGAAATACTTTCTTTTTTCCGAGTGAAATAGAAAGAATTAAATCTAACAGTCGTTCATCACGAGTCAATATCTCATCATGAACATCGCGACCAATTAATTCAATAAGCGCTTCTTTTTTCTGCTCTGTCATTGTTAGTCGCAAACCTTTCCCACGAATTGTTTGTAAAACAGGGAAATCATTATCGATAAAATACGTATTCAGTTGATTTATTTCATTTCTCATCGTTCGTTTGCTTAATTGAAATTCTTCACTAAGCGTATCGATGCTAATCGGAAAATCAGAATATAGAAATTTTCTTATCAGCTTAATTGTTCGATCTTTCATGAGCTTATCTCCTTCTCTGACTATAGTATAGGTGCTCGCCTACTCGATTGTTAGTAGAGATTTTTGCATCTTAATCGAGCAAAAATGTAAGCGTTAACTAAAAAATACAAAAAAAGAGCTTAATCAAACGTCAAAAAGCGAAGTGATTAAACTCAAATCAATGATGCAATTAAAGTACGGTTTTCTTACAACAAAAAAAGCTAGAAACTTCGAAAAGTTTCTAGCTAAAAAATATCTAATTAAGCTTCTTGAGCTACTGGGTATACAGATACTTGTTTTTTGTCGCGACCTTTACGTTCGAAACGTACTACGCCGTCAACTTTAGCAAATAAAGTATCGTCTCCACCAATACCTACGTTTACGCCTGGATAGATTTTAGTACCGCGTTGGCGATAAAGGATTGAACCACCTGTAACAGTTTGACCGTCTGCACGTTTAGCGCCTAAACGTTTAGATTCAGAGTCACGTCCGTTAGATGTAGAACCGCCACCTTTTTTGTGGGCGAATAATTGTAAATTCATTTTCATCAACATGAGATGCACCTCCTGTGGTTATAATTGTGTGTTAATTTGGATATATTCGCTATTCTCTTCTTGAACAGCTTGAAGACCCAACAATAAATTCTCTATTAGAATTTGTACGATATTCATTTGTTCTTGCGTCATTCCAGTCGGTACTTCTACATATAAGTAGCCACCTTCTTCATGATTAACCTCAAGAATGGGCTGAATGCCTGCTAAGGCTTCAATACCATTCACGGCGCTAATCGCTAAAGCTGAAACAGCTGCACAAACGATATCATTGCCATATTCTCCAGCATTCGCATGTCCTGTAATCTCGTATGAAACGATTCTACCAGAATCATTGCGTTTAAATGTTCCTTTAATCATAGCTTACCCTACTTTTTTGTAAGAATTATGCGTTAATTGCTTCGATAACAACTTTTGTGTAAGGTTGACGGTGACCTTGTTTACGGTGAGTGTGTTTTTTAGGTTTATATTTGTAAGTTACAACTTTCTTTTGTTTACCGTGTTTTTCAACAGTTCCTTCAACAGTTGCACCTGCTACAGTTGGAGCACCAACTTTTGTAGATTCGCCACCCACTAAGATTACTTCGTCAAAAGTTACTTTTTGTCCTGCTTCAACGTCTAATTTTTCAACGTAGATTGCTTGACCAACTTCAACTTTTACTTGTTTACCACCAGTTTTGATAATTGCGTACATGCTATACAGCACCTCCTTGTAATATACTTAGACTCGCCATCCCAAGCGACAAATTGTACTTAATAACTTGTTCTGTGCGGTTGTAGCTGTGGAGTCCACAATTACAACAATACTACTTTATCAAAAAACAATTCTCACGTCAATGAAAAGTTTTGAAATTTTTCCAAAATATTTTCTTATTGCCAATAAGCCGGAATAGTTTTCTCATAAGCTGTGATAGCTTCGTCTTCTTTTAGCGTGATTCCAATCTCATCTAATCCGTTTAACATTTTGTGCTTCCAAGTTGAGTCAATGTCAAATGAATATTCATTTTCACCAGAAACAACTTTTTGATTAGGTAAGTCAATCGTAATTTTATCCGTTGGAGTAAGTGCAGCAAGCTGTTCAAGTGCAGGTCGTGGCAAAGAAATTGGCAATAACCCATTTTTTAACGAATTCATATAAAAAATATCACCGAAGCTTCCAGCAATGACTGCACGAAAACCATAGTTTGAAATCGCCCAAACCGCATGTTCCCGAGAAGACCCTCCACCAAAATTATCACCTGAAATCAAAATAGACGCTTCACTATATTCTGGAAAGTTTAAGATAAAATCTGGGTTTGGTTTTCTGCCTTTGATATACCGCCAATCATCAAACAAAAATTCTCCAAAGCCTGTTTTTTCAATTAACTTTAGGTATGTTTTCGGTAAAATTTGGTCCGTATCTAAATTATCATTCATAAAGGGAACTGTTTTCCCCTCATAGACTGTAAAAGGTTCCATATTATTCCCCTCCTATAATTTCTCGTACATCAATAAAGCGACCGTTAATTGCTGCAGCTGCTGCCATTGCAGGGCTACACAAATGTGTTCGTGAGTTTTTTCCTTGTCGACCAACAAAGTTCCGGTTAGAAGTTGAGGCACAATGCACAAATTCTGGGACTTTATCTGGATTCATTCCCAAGCACATCGAACATCCTGGTTCACGCCATTCAAATCCCGCTTCAATAAAAACTTTATCTAAGCCAATTTTTTCGGCAGCGTGTCGGACTGGTCGTGAGCCAGGAACAACAATTCCAGTCACGCCTTCTTTAATTTTTTTACCTTTTAAGATTTTGGCAGCTTCTTGTAAATCGGATAGACGACCATTCGTACAAGACCCAATAAAGACGTATTCGATATTGATGTCTGCTGCTTTTTGACCGGGATGCAAGTCCATATATTCGTAAGCTAGGCGATCGTTATGGTCTTTGATTTCTGGAAATGGTGTATTAATAGACACACCCATTTCTGGATTCGTTCCCCAAGTAATATATGGTTCCAATGTGTTTGCATCCAATTCGATGATACGATCAAACTCTGCATCTTCATCTGTATACAATGTTTTCCAGTCAGCAATTGCAGCTTCCATGTCTTTCGGTGCATATTCGCGACCTTGAACATATTCAAAAGTTTTCTCATCAGGAGCCATCATGCCCATTTTTGCGCCGCCTTCAATCGACATGTTACAAATGGTCATTCGTTCTTCCATTGTTAGATTTTTAATGGTTTCGCCATAGAATTCTGCTGCATAGCCAACTCCAAAATCAACACCGTATGTCGCAATCAAGGCTAGAATAATATCTTTGGCATAAACGCCTGGTCGCAACTTTCCGGTAACATGAATACCTAAGCGTTTAGGTTTCTTTTGCCAAATAGTTTGCGTTGCTAGAACGTGTTCTACCTCACTTGTACCGATCCCAAAAGCAATCGCGCCAAATGCTCCGTGTGTCGCTGTATGAGAATCCCCGCAGACAATCGTTTTCCCCGGTTGTGTTAAACCTACTTCAGGTCCGACCATATGCACAATCCCTTGACGAGCAGAACCATTATCACAAAGAGTAATACCAAATTCCTCACAATTTCTTCTTAGCGTATCAATTTGTTTTTTTGAAATTAAATCAGTAATGTTAAAAATATCTTTTGTTGGTACATTATGATCCATCGTACCAAATGTTTTATCGGGACGACGAACTTTACGACCAGCTTCACGCAATCCTTCAAACGCTTGAGGTGATGTCACCTCATGAATCATTTGTAAATCAATATAAAGGAGTTGCGCTTCTCCTTCTTCACCACTGACGACATGACGTTCCCAGACTTTATCAAATAGTGTTTTTCCCATGTGAAAGCCTCCTTTAATTTTTTGATTTCACAATTACGTTAATTTTTCTAGAATGGCTTGTGTAAATGCTGTAGTCGTTGTATTCCCACCTAAATCTTTTGTTAAAATGCCTTCTTCCATCGCCTCAAAACAAGCTTTTTCTATTCGATCTGCTTCTTCGTTCATATCAAATGATTGACGTAGCATCAAACTAGCCGACAAAATCATTGAGACAGGATTCGCAATATTTTGCCCCGCAATATCTGGTGCAGAGCCGTGGATTGGTTCATACAAGGAAACGCCTGATTCACTGTGGCTGGCACTCGGTAAAACCCCCAATGTACCTGGCAAAACAGATGCTTCATCACTCAAAATATCTCCAAACAGATTTTCTGTTACAACTACGTCAAAAGCAGTTGGATTTTGTACAATTCGCATTGCTGCTGAATCAACATATTGATGTTCTAACGTACAATCTGGAAATTCTTGAGCGACTTCTTCGGCAATTTTACGCCATAATTTACTGGTTGCTAATACATTCGCTTTATCCACTGACAAGACATGTTTGCGACGTCCTTGAGCAATCTCAAACGCCTTACGGATAATGCGACGAATTTCAACTTCTTGGTAACGGTTGGTATCAAACGCCTCCTCTTCTCCTAAGTGACGTGGTTCACCAAAATAAATACCACTTGTTAATTCTCGAACAACAACAAAATCCGTTCCTTTGACGATATGTTCTTTAATAGGAGAAAGTGGTAACAACGCATTTGGAACAGAAATCGGACGAATATTTGCAAATAAATTTAATGCTTTACGTAAAGCCAATAATCCTTGTTCTGGCGTTTTCTCTGCTTGTTCCCATTTAGGACCACCAATTGCTCCTAATAAAATGGCATCGGCTTGCTGGCAAGCAACTAGTGTATCTTGTGGTAATGGTTCACCTTTAGCGTCAATTCCCGCGCCACCAAAAGGATGTTCTTCAAATTCAAAAGTAATGTTTGCATGCTCTACAGCTTTTTTTAAGACGGTGACACCACTTGCCATAATTTCTGGTCCAATTCCATCACCTGCTAAAACGACAATCTTTTTTTTCATTTGCGTTCCCCTTTTTCTTTAAGAATAGCACTTGCTTGGGTATATGCCTCAGCAGAAGCTTGTAATACGTCAAAATCTACACCAATTCCATTAATCCGTTCTTTTGTTGCTTCACATTCAATCGATACATGAACTTCTGCTTGGGCATCTTCGCCGCTAGTTAACGCTGTAATCTCATAGTCAACCAAACGCGGCTGTTGATTAAAAATTTGATCAATCGAATTATAAATTGCTTGAATACTTCCGGCACCAATAGCAGAAGCAGTATGAACTTCTTGGTTGTCGTCTTCAATAGAAACAACCGCTCCTTGATAGCCGTTTGATACATATTGTAATTGAACTGTTTTTAGCTTGTAAGTTTCTTCGCTACGACGAACTTCATCCGCTTGTAGTGCAATTAAATCTTCATCGGTAATCTGCTTTTTCTTATCGGCTAGTTCTTTAAATTTCTTGAAGAGATTTTTCACTTCTTCTTCCGATAATTCATAACCTAATTCTGCCATTTTCGTAACAAACGCATGACGACCAGATAGTTTACCTAAAGGAAGTGAATTTGTATGAACTCCTACAAGCTGTGGTGTAATAATTTCATAAGTTTCTGGATTTTTTAAGACACCATCTTGATGAATACCTGATTCATGAGCATAGGCATTCCCACCAATTACCGCTTTATTTTTAGGAACAGCAAAACCTGAAAGGCGAGCAACGATATCACTCGTACGTTTTGTTTCACTCAATACAATATTGGATTCACATTCATAAAAATCTTTACGAATGTGCAAAGCAACGGCAACTTCTTCTAAAGCCGTATTACCAGCTCGTTCACCGATGCCATTAATGGCTCCTTCCACACGTTTTGCGCCATTTTCAATCGCCGCCAAAGCATTGGCTGTTGCCATTCCCAAATCGTCATGACAATGAGAAGAGAAAATGATTTCTTCTTCACTTTGAATATTTTCGATTAGGTAAGCAAACAATGCACCATATTCAGTTGGATTGGAATAACCGACTGTATCCGGTACGTTAATAATTGTTGCACCTGCATCAATCGCTGTTTGGACAGCTTTTAAAAGAAATTCTTTGTCTGTTCTAGTCGCATCTTCTGGCGAGAACTGAACTTTGTCGAAACGTTCTTTTCCATAACTCACATGCTCTTTAATGGAGTCCAACACTTCTTCACGTGTCATTTTCAATTTATATTTCATATGAACATCACTAGTTGCTAAAAAAACATGGAGTTGTGAATGTTTAGCATCCTTCAATGCTTCGTAAGCACGATCAATGTCTTTTTTCTGACAACGTGCCAAACCAGCAACGGTCATTTTTGTTGCTACCTTTGCAATTGCTTGAACAGCTTCAAAATCACCAGGTGACGCAATTGGGAAACCAGCTTCAATTGTGTCAATTCCCCACTTTTCAAGTTGAAGGGCAATTTGAACCTTTTCATTGGTATTAAAATTCACACCGGGTGTTTGTTCCCCGTCTCGTAGGGTTGTATCAAAAAATTGTATTTTTCTCATTGCACTTCTACCTCTCTTTTTTCCATCGTTTTTTTAGGATGATTTCTACGTATAATTTCTTACTAATAAAAAAAGCACTCCACAAAGGATTTCCTTTATGCAATGCGAATAGGACTCTTCTTAAATGTAAACTAGAAAAGAGTCCTGGACTATAATAATAAAAATGTAGTTGTTGAAATTACTATTGTATTTTTCATAATAACCACCTAATCAATAAGTTCTTGATAAAAAGATACCGAAAAAGAAAAAATAAGTCAATACTTTTGTTTTAATTTTCTGAATATTTCGGCATAAAATAAAAAATAGCTAACTTTAGGCATTTAACCTAAAGTTAGCTAGGGTAGTTTTACTTTTTTGCTGCCTTTTTTGCTGCCTCAAATTCATCCTCTGAGCCAAAATATTGGACAAATGTTGTTACAGCATTTGCTTCATGACGATTCGAAACATTTACTTCTGCTACTTGTCCTTGTCGATAACCGGTAATGACAAATCGGCATAAAACATTCCCTTTGGATAATAAAGAAACCACACTATCCTCACGTTTAAATTCATAATTTTTGTTTTTTGCATAACCACTTTCATAACCGTCTTGACATAAACTTTCAATTACCTTTACTTTCTTTGCCATTTGCATCACACTCCTTTTTGTAAAATTATACACAAATTCTGGTATTTGGCAATACAGAGGGCCCTAATAGACGAAAAAACAGCTCTAATCATTAGAGCTGTTACTGACTTTTGCAAAAAAATGGAGGTGCGTAATACCTGTTAAAAGAACACCTAATACAATACCAATTGCTAAATTATGTGTATAAACAATCACAGCAACGGTAATAAACAAAATGAGACTTTCTTTGAATTCACGATTTTTAAATAAACGCAAACTTTCCCAATCAAAGGTATCCACCGCTACGGTCATCATAATCCCAATCAAAGCAGCCGTTGGAATACCCACCATCAAGTCTTTTAATGCAAAGATAAATAGCAATAAAGTCATGCCTGAAATAAATGTGGATAATCGTTTACGTCCACCTGACTTCACATTAATAACTGCTTGACCAATCATGGCACAACCAGCTTGTCCGCCAAAAAGACCAGTCACTATATTGGCTAATCCTTGTGCTTTGACTTCACGCTGACTGTCGCTTTTGCTATCAGTCATCTCGTCTACAATCGGCACGGTCAATAACGACTCAATCAAACCAATCATAGCTAACGCTAGTGAAGTTGGCAAAATAATCCATAATGTTTTTAATGTCAATGGGACAGCTGGTAATGCCAAAGTTGGTGTGATATCATTCATCGCCCCTAAATCCCCTACGGTCTGTAAATTTCCTTTAAATAAAAAGGCAACAATCGTCATCACCACAATCACAATTAACGCAGAAGGAACAACCGTTATAAACCGAGGAATCAGATAAATCAAACCAATACTCACAATAACCATTGCATAAGAAGCCCACGTTTGACCGGGTAATTGTTGGACTTGTGCCATAAAAATTAAAATAGCCAAAGCATTAACAAAACCAAACATCACCGTTTTAGAAATAAAACGCATCAACTTATGAATTCCTAGAAAACCGAAAATCATTTGTAAAATCCCTGTTAAAATTGTTGCAGCAATCATGTAATTCAAGCCATGTGAGTTTACTAACCCTGCGATTACTAGCGCCATTGAACCGGCAGCAGCTGAAACCATCGCTGGTCGCCCACCCGTAAACGTCACCACTAACAGCGTAATCGCTGAAGCAAACAACGCAGCGATTGGCGGCACACCAGCAATAATTGCAAAACCAATCACTTCTGGTAAAATTGCCACGGAAGACACTAACCCCGCAAACAAATCATTACGTTCATTGCCCAACCATTCATTTTTTTTAATTTGAAACAACATCTTTAAACTCCTTTAGTTCATTTGAAAACTTTATTATCTTATCACAAATGAAAGCTAAGATGAAAGATACTGTTTGTAAAAAAATCAACGAACATGTGATTTCTCAAAAAAACGCTTCTAATATTCTGATTGAGGGTCTATCTCTGATGGTTCATTGATTGCATGAATAACATCCTACAAATTTTTTATTTCATTTGTCGTCCTCAAGTTTATGTACAAAAAAACCTCCTCGCCAAGCAAGGAGGTTTACTTATTTTATGGTCCCATAACGACGCAGATAATAATCTTCTAAATACTTTTGTACATATTCAATAAGTAAACAAATACACCAATAAATAATCGCAACTAATACATACATCGACATATAATCAAAGGTTCGTCCGCCAACAATTTTAGCTTTTTGAAAAATATCTGGAATCGTAATCATTGCAGCTAAAGACGTTCCTTTAACTAAATCCATCGCCACATTACTTAGTGCGGGGATAGAAATACGAAACGCTTGCGGCAAAATAATCGAACGCATAACTTTTGGAAATGAAAACCCTAACGCATAGGCCGCATCCCACTGCCCGCGATCCACTCCGGCAATTGATCCTCGATAAATTTCACCAATAAAGGCACTACTTGTTAAACTAAAACAAACAATTGTCGCTGTCAGCGCATCTAATTGATATGGCAAGCCAAAATATAATAAAAACAAAATGACCAGCGCTGGTACGCCTCGTAGAAAAGAAATCAGCACTCGAATGACACGATTCAACCAACGATTTGGAAGAAAGCTCAGAGTTGTAAATAAGATTCCCAAAAGATTTCCAAAGAAAAACGAAGCAAACGCAATCCCAATTGTATAAGATAAGCCACCTAAAATAAAGGGGAGCGATTCCCACATCAATTGAAAATCAAAGGTTGGAATATACATTACTCGGCCTTTTTACTTTCAAGCAAATCTTCTTTTGGTTTTTCAGAGACATCTGTTTGGAAATATCCTTCTGAAATTTTAGCAAGCGTGCCATCTTCCTTCATTTCTTTTAGTGCTGTATCTACTTTTTCACGTAATTCATTGTTTTCTTTGACAAATAAAAACCCAGTATGATCTAAATCAAAATAAACATCCTCTAAAATTTTTACTGGAATATCAGGCAAAGCACCTACAGACATTTTTTGTAAATAATAATCGTTAATAATGACATCTGTCCGACCATTTGCGACATCGGTTAAATATTGATCGTTCGTTGCATTATCATAAACAACTAACTCAGCACCATAGCTTTCTGCTAACTTCATGTAACTAGTGTTCGGCTCACCTGCTGCTTTTTTGCCTTTTAAATCTTCTAGTGAATGAATCCCTGAATCATCACTTTCACGTACAATCATACTTGTGAATGAATATTTGATTGGTGTACTTAAACTAAATTTATCTTTACGGTCGCCCGATAAACCAAAATCATTTGCTGCAAAATCGGCTTCTCCTCGTTGTAATGCAGCAATTTGACCATCAACATTATATTCTTTGAATTCAATATCGACATCTAAGCGCTTCGCTACTTCTTTTGCCAAATCAACATCATAACCAACCAATTGATTGTTATCATTATAATAAGAAGATGGAAAAAGTGTTCCTGAAGTTGATACAGTTAACTTACCTGCTTCTTCAACTTTTCCCCAACTTTCATCTTGTCCCTCTTTTTCCTTTGTTCCACATGCAGTTAATACTAAACCTGCTGTAAGAAGTGTTGCTACCACTAACCATTTCTTCATGTTTTCCCCTCCAAAATTATAACAGTTTTTTTATCTGTTACATATCGTAACATTTTGATTATACCCGATATTGGAAGGGATTACCAATGAAGTGATACAGAAAAAAAGACTGCTCACACAGCCTAATAGTAAAAATTGATTCCTTGTTCTGTATCCTCTATCCAGATGTTTTTGGGAGCAAACAAAATTAAATAGGTGAAATAAAAATCACCGACACATCCCGCTCCATGCAAGGCAACTAAAAAAGCAAACATACTCGCTGGCAAGATATTTAATAAGAAAAAAATAATTAGTCCTGCTGTAATAATAATAAAGGGCGCTAAACAAATGATAATAAATTGGTATTTTTTATAATACGAATGAGGACTTGTCGCATAAGCCATCCCATTCTTAAAACCAAATTTCACCTTTTTTGTTGGCTGAAAAGTTTTGAAAAAAACAGCATGAATAAGCTCGTGAATAATAATTAAACCCAAAAAGAGGATAACCCCCAACATCAATGCCCCAAAATCAAATGTTTGATAGAGCGAGGCAGAATATAAAAAGCCCAATTTAGAAAAGATAAAAAAGAAAACAAAAAACAACATAATTCCGGCGATGTTTAATCCCCAAATCAACTTTTTGTTTTCTAATAGGTTGATTTCTTTTAATAAAATTCTCTTTTCATTCCCCATAGAAAGCCCTCCTTTATATAAAATCTACAAAACGTCGGTCCCAAATATTTTCATAAAATTGAATAGTCTTTGCCGCTGACATATACTTATTATCCATTGTCGTTGTTGCATTAGGAAGCGTCAACTTTAATCGTTGAATCCACACAATATTCTGTTTGTGTCTCACATGTTTCGATGGATTCTACATCAATTTTTGTCAATAACTGTTGTAAATCTTGCACTAGCATGTTTTTTCTGAACAAATTAAGCATCTTCTGGTTGGTTTATTTGAGAAATGATTTCCCAATTTTTCTCTTGATAAATCAACTTTGAATCACAATGTTGAATAAAAATAACTGCTCAATTAGTTTTATTGTATTCATCAATTCGTTGATTGACTAGTAACGTCAACTTTTGTAGTTGATAGCTATCCTGACAAACACCATTTTGAAGATCAATCACTAATAAAGCATCCGAAAGCTTACACATATATTCATCTCTTCGTTTATTTATCTCTATTATAACAAACATTCTAAGCTAAAAATAAAAAGCACAACCTTTGCAGACTGCGCTTTTTATAGACAATTAAAAAAAGGTTGAAACTAAAGCAAGGATGGCTAACCCACCTTGCGTGAAAATAATTTTTTTATCGCTTGTAAAGCTTCCATATAAAGCAACGAAAATAATGTATAGCAGAATTAAACGACTGATTTCCAGCGATGCAGTAGCAAAGAAGACACTATACAATAACCCAACACCAATCAATCCATTATAAATACCTTGATTTTTAAATAAGGTGTTTAATGATTTATCTGCTAAACTTTCCCTCGTCATATTAAATACACGACTTGTTGCAGCTGAGGTTGTAGCGAAAGTTTCTAAATACATAATATAGAAAAATTCTAAGGCTACTAACACAACTAATACCATTGAAATGAATGACATGATACTCCCCCTTAGAAGACTATTTTTCAAGTAACACTTTTACTTAAATTCTGTAATTTTTTCCGCTGCTAAACGGACAGATGAATAACCCGTTTCTTTTGCTTTACCAATCGATACAATCATCACGGGGACATAACGCTCTTTGTCTAAACCAAATGCTTCTGCTAATTGATCCTCTTCAAACCCACCAATTGGATTTGTTTCATAACCATGTGCACGAGCAACTAACATCAATTGCATCGCAGCTAAACTTGAATCAATTTTTACAACGTCATTCATTTTTTCTTTAGTAAAGTTTTTATAGTAAGGGATAATTGCTTCTAGTTGTTGATCTCTGACTTCTGGAGGCATTCCTCCTTCTGCTACTGCTTGGTCGTAAATTTCTTCGCCTCGTTCATAACATTCCATATCTCCAAAAATTAAAATCATTGCAGAAGATGTATCATTTTGACGAGTATTAAAACGAATTAATGGTTTTAATTTTGCTTTTTCTGCCTCGCTTTCAACGACTACAAAACGCCATGGTTGCATATTTACTGATGAAGGCGCAAGTGTTGCTTCTTGAATCATTTCTAGCATTTCTTCATGAGAAATTTTATAGGATTCATCATAGATACGTACAGATTTTCTATCAAAAGTAATTTCAGAAAAATTATTGTTCATTAAGTTGTTTGACATATTAATTGGCCTCTTTCATTTCACTAATTTGGTTAATAATTCTAAGAGAAGTTCTCCTTCTTGATCATTAAGTGATACAGGTATTTGTTTTTCAGAAGAACTATATTTTTTTTCACAAGTTTCTAACTCGTTGAAAGCTTTAGCTGTAATCTTTACAAAAACTTCGCGATTGTTTTGTTGATTTCTTTCACGAGTTACATAATTCTTATCTTCTAGTATTTTTAGATGTCTCGTTACTGCGGCACTATCAATTTTCAATTCTTTTTGTAGAATAGTTTGCGAACATTGCCCATTTTCTTTTAAAAACATCATTAGTTCATAACGAGTAATACTAAACCCCGTTTCTTTTTCAAACTTGGCGGTCATTTCTTGATTCGCCAACTTTAACTGATAAAATAATTTACTAATTTTTCTAAGATTCATATTAACTCCCTTCTACATTTGACTAGTCAACAGTTGATTCATCAAATATACAGAAAAGAATTTAATTTGTAAATTACTTTGCTTGCATTGGTGATTCATACGTGTGAATATACGCTATAAAATAAAAAAACTGCTAGAAAATAGCAGCTGTGTGTTAAACATTAATTAATTAAGGCAAAATATCATCGTTATAAAATTTTTTGGCACAAAAAACAAAAAAAGCCTTAGAAACCAACGTTTCTAAGGCTTAATTAGCGTCACAGGAGGGATTCGAACCCCCGACCGTCCGCTTAGAAGGCGGATGCTCTATCCGGCTGAGCTACTATGACAGATGTTTTAGCAACAAAAATTATTATATGGAAATTCCTTATAAATGTCAATTGTTTTTCTGTTATTTTTTAAGGTGCCAAAAAAAGACACCTTAAAAAACAGCTTATTCTACAGGTTCAATCACAACTTCATCTGCTTCTTTGGTGATTAAAGCAATCCCATCCCCTAATGGTACCAAACTCGTTGTTAAATCAGGGTGTGTATTAATGACATCTAAAAATCGTTTTAGTTTACGATGAATAGTACGACGATTCCGAGGAATTTCTTCGATTGGATCTAACACTGTTCCTCCTTGAAACACATCATCTACCATCAATACGCCACCTTTTTTCAACAAGCGTAAACACTCTGGTAAAAACTCAATATATTTTGACTTAGCGCTATCCATAAAAATAAAATCATATGGACCTGTTAATTCTGGTAAAATATCTGCTGCTTGACCTTCTAATAACGTTACTTTATCTTCTAAGCCAAGACGTTCATAAGTTTTTTTCGCTTTACGAATCATGACATCAAAGCGATCAATGGTGGTAACATGCCCGTCTTCTCCAACATATTGCGCCATTAAACTAGAAGAAAATCCCAGTGCTGTTCCGATTTCCAACACTTGCTTTGGTCTAATTTGACCTAATAAAAATTGCATAAAAACAACTGTTTCATGGGGGATAATCGGTACTTCATTTTCATTGGCTTCTTTTTCAATTTGACCCAGTTCACCAGCTAATTGTTTTTGTTCATTACGTAAAAATTCGACAAGTTCGGGTTTTACAACTGGTCGATACATCATTTCGTTTCTCATGTTTTACACTCCTACTTATTCACTGTTTTTCATTATACGAATTTCAGCGACAACCTGCAATCTTTTCTCATTAAAAACTTCTACTTGCTTTTTTGAGCAATTCCTATTAGTCTATAGACAGGATTTGGATTACTATCAAAAATATGTTTTAGAGAGTCGGGGCAAGGCTGGAACCTCGATACCCCTATTTTTGTGAACCTACCAATGTCAATGATTGTGAAAACAATCGGGTTAGAACCCTTATCTTCGTTACAAGTGGGATAGAGTTATTCTATTCAATGAAGGTGGTACCGCGAATGTTCAGCATTTCGTCCTTTTTATCGGGATGAGAATGCTTTTTTTATTGCAAAAAATTAAAGGTGGTTATCAAATGACTTACGACGAATTTTTACAAAAACTTTCTAACCCCGCACGAAATGCACTTTTACACGAAAAAATTGATAGCTTTGATAAATTAGCCAGCTTAACTGAAAAACAGGTCTTAGCTATCCATGGCGTGGGACCAAAATCTTTACCCACTATGAAAGATGCGCTCAACCAAAATAATCGTACATTTAATCAATAGGAGGAAACAAAATGGCAGAACAAAAAAATGATTTTACAGAATGGTATTTACAAACCGTTCAACAAGCAGAATTAATGTCTTACTCACCCGTTAGAGGTTCCATCATCTTCCGTCCAGATGGTTTTGAATTATGGGAGCATATTCAAGAAGAATTCAACAAATTCTTACGTAGCGAAGGAATTCGCAATGCCTATTTCCCAATGTTGATTCCAAAAAGTTTCTTCATGAAAGAAGCGGATCATATTGAAGGCTTTGCTCCAGAGCTTCCTTGGGTAACTGAGGTAGGCGATGAAAAGTTAGAAGAACCTTTAGCTTTACGCCCAACTTCTGAAACAATGATTGGGACTGCTTTTTCTGATTGGATTAATTCTTATCGTGATTTACCTTACGAAATTAATCAATGGGCCAACGTCTTCCGCTGGGAAAAGAAAACTTTACCATTTTTACGTACTTCTGAATTTTTATGGCAAGAAGGACATACCGCACATGCAGATGCAGAGGATGCACGCAAACGTACCTTACGTATCTTAGATGAGTATGCGCGTTTATGTGAAGAATTTCTAGCGATTCCTGTATATAAAGGTGAAAAAACACCTTCTGAACGTTTTGCAGGCGCCGAAGAAACTTATTCAATTGAAGCAATGATGAAAGATGGAAAAGCCGTTCAAGCAGGAACTTCACATTATATGGGAACCAAATTTGCTGAAGCCTTTGACATTACTTATTTAAATAAAGAAAATAAACACGTTCACGCCCATACAACTTCATGGGGAGTATCTACACGTTTGTTAGGTTCATTAATCATGACCCACGGAGACGAAAATGGGTTAGTTTTCCCACCAACTATTGCGCCAACACAAATCGTTTTAATGCCAGTTGGTCCTTGGAAGAAAAATCCAGCAATCATGGAAAAATTAGACGAAATTTTTGCAACATTTAAAGCAGAAGGTTTCCGCGTACGCTTAGATGATAGCGATAATTCTCCAGGTTACAAATTCAACGAATGGGAATTAAAAGGAGCTTGTGTCCGTATCGAATGTGGTCCTCGTGACTTAGAAAACGGTCATGTAATGGTTAAAGTTCGTGACCTTTCAGAAAAAGAAAAAGTAAGCTTCGAAGAGTTAACTGCTTATGTGAAAGAACAATTGGCAATTATGCCAAACCGTTTATTAGAAGCTGCTCGTGCTCGTAACAAAGAAAACGAACACTATGACATCGAAACATTAGATGACTTAAAAGCACACATTGAAAAATGTAAAGCAGAAGATAAAGTAACTGGTTTTGTCCTAATTGGTTGGGATGGAACAGAAGAAACCGAAGCAAAAATCAAAGAAGAAACTGGATTTACAACCCGTAATATTCCATTTGAAACACCAATGGAAAAAACAGTTGATATTGTAAGTGGCAAACCCGCAAAACACACCGTGTGGATTGCACGAGCTTATTAATAAAAAGAAGCAAAATCAGTTTTGATTTTGCTTCTTTTTTATAATTGTGTCAGAATTTCTGGCCCATTTTCGGTAATAGCCACTGTATGCTCATATTGTACACAAATCGAATGATCTAACGTTCGAACTGTCCAACCATCATCTTCCGTATAATTTGCCGTTTTACCTAAAGTAAACATTGGTTCAATGGCAATTACCATGCCTTTTTTCAAACGAGCACCTTTGTTACGAATACCATAATGTGGTACAGTGGGTTCTTCCCAAATTTCTCGTCCGACACCATGACCTGTAAAGTCGTACACATTGCCATAACTGTGTTCTCGTGCATAACTATCAATAACATAACCAATATCCCCAACTCGTCGTCCTGCTAACGCTTCTTGAATGCCTAAGTAGAGACTTTTTTCGCAATGTTCCATCATCGCTTGAATTTCTCCACTCACCGTTCCAACGGCATATGTCCAGCCAGAATCCCCATGATAGCCTTGGTAACAAGCGCCAATGTCAATGGTAATCACATCGCCGTCTTTTAAGGGTTGGTTATCTGGAAACCCATGACAAATAACATCATTTGGTGAAGAACAAATCGAATAGGAAAAGTCATGATGATTAATAAAGCTAGGAATAGCTCCTTTCTCACGAATTGTTTTTTCAACTAAGGTATCAATTTCTAAGGTGGTGATTCCTGGACGGATAACTTCACGAACTAATTGATGGCATTCGGCGACAATTTTTCCAGCTTTATGCATTAAGTCTAATTCACGCTCTGATTTAATAATGGTCATTGTTTTTCTCCTTATTGATTAGATAATTGGCACGATTTCGGCATTTTTTGCTACAAAATTTCGAGACTTTCGCTCGTTTATAAGGCAGAAACCATTCGCTACATTGCTCACAACGTTTAATTTCAATTGGTCCTTTTTCTAAAGCCTCTACCACACTCACAATAGCTTCAATGTAATTACGATCAACCCTACTTAAAGAAGGTGAAAATTGTGAAGTAACAACTAATTCACCTGTATTGAACTGCACGCATAAATCAAAATAGTGGCGCTGTTGTAAAGCTTGATTTATTTTTTTAATTAATAACTCATTAATAGTCCCTTCTTGAAGTAATGCTTCACCTATTTCTAAAAGTAATTCCTGTAACTGTGTTTCTTCTTTTGTTTGGGCTTCTTCATTTTTTATTTGATTTAAAATTAAAACAAAAAAGTTTTCTTTCGCTAATTGTGGGCTCATTCTCTTCTCTTTCTTTTTAAGCTCATTAAAATATTTAATAAGCTTAATTATACTGTTTTTTCTAAAAAATACCAGAATAAAATCTAGTCTGACAGGTTAATTTCTAATTTTAATGGTAAAAAACTGAATCAGCGGATGCTTTTATTTGGTGTCATCAGTAGCAGCTAATTTCTATTGATTTACTACTATCTATAGCGAAAATGAGAAGGTTTGCAAAACAAAGTCGCTTATTTTATTATTAACTGAGGAGGAGATATTCATGAAGAAAATATGTTTTGTATTAATTGTTAGTACCGGAATCAATTATGGTTCAATATTTCCCTATCCACTTGTTAGAAATAACGATGCTTTGAAAGAGTATTTTTCTAAGGATTACGACGTTTCGATTGACTACGCTAACGATAAAGACGTAGTGGATTATTTAGTCGTCCCTAAACCATTTGTCCCTTTTGATAATGAAACAGAGCTTCCAATAATCGAAGTACCCGCAGACTTATTTATAAAAAAGGATTTTGAGGGAATAAAATCATATATAGACAATTATTTTGCCAATAATCCGGATGAACTTAACTCTTCGTTATCAACACTAAAAACTGAATGAATCAAAAAAATAGCAAGTCAACATCTTGAAAAAGAATTTGACTCGCTATTTTTGATTCGTTGAGACTATCTATACGTTTTCCAATTTCTTTTTATATTAGGGGTTTCCATTGCCGCCAGGTCCGCCACCCATATTACCTCCAGGGCCACCCATCATGCCACCTTCTGGTAAGTCTGTTAACGTTTCACCATTCACAATTAAAGTGCCACCAGTAAAGCTGCCTGTACCATCATAGTCAACCGCAGATTGGGCGGTTAAAGTTACCACACCGCCAGCAATGGTCAAATCGCCGTTACTGTCTAACGCATCCGTATCTCCTTGACCGACTTCTACCGTCACATTGCCACCATTAATAGTTAAACTTAAATCAGTTGTGATAATCTCAGAGGCAGAAGCGTTGATACCATCATCTGTTGCGTAGAGTGTCACATCCCCATCATCAATAACAATCACAGGTGCTTCAATACCTTCTACACTAGTCACAATATCTAACGTTCCTCCTGTAATCCAGATATTTTGTTCTGCTTTAACCGCATCATCTCCTGAAGTAATGGTGATTTCACCACCACTAATGGTTAACTGACCTTTTCCTAAATCTGTGTCATTACTTGATTTAATGCCATCGCCACCTGCATCAATAGTCAAAGTTCCACCAGAAATGGTTAAGGAATCTTTGCCTCGAATCCCACCATCTACGCTCGTAACATTAATAGTACCTGATTCAATCCATAAGTCATCTTTACCTACAATTCCGTCTTCAAAATTGGCTGTTACGTTCAATGTTCCTTGACCTGTAATTATCATATCATCTGATGAATAGATCGCTCCATCAATTTCTTCATCACTACGTGTCGCTGCATCTTCGACTGTATTGGTTGTTCCATCTGCTAATTCTAAAACTGTTTTTTCTGCATTTTCAATTGAGATAGCTGCTCCTTCACTGCTTGTAATGGTTGCATTGTTTAAAATAATTCGTACATTGCCTTCTGTATTGACGGTCACTTGACCAGTTGTTTCACCACTCAAAATGTACGTACCAGCTTCAGTAATGTTTAATCCTTCATCGGTTAAGGTAATTTCTGTGGTTTCCAAAGCATCCCAATCGACGTCAGCATTGTCACTCGTTTCAGTTTGTACGAGTGTTTCAGTTGTCGCAGTAGAGGTTGATGTCGTAGCTACGATACTGGTATTTGTTTCTAATGCAGCGGTCTCTGCTTGACTACTTTCTGTTTGACTGCAAGCGGCAATCACCGTTACTGCAAGTGCTAAGGTAGCTGCAGTTAATCCTTTTTTACGTTTATTCATATTCGTTTCTCCTTATCTTCTATAAATTATGACGCGTTATTTTTGTTGTTGCGAATAAGCCCATTGTCGAAAACGCGAGGGCTGTTAAAAAAATTAATTTCAAAGCAGAGCGTTTCTTTGCCTTCATTATCATTCCCTCCTTTTTTCTCTAATGTATTCGTTCTTAGTACTGTGTTTACTATATATCGCCTAGCTTAAAGTTAGCTTAACTCCCTGAAAAAAAACAAATATTCCATAAAAAAACCTTTCAAACCATCTTCATGAGACGATTGAAAGGTCCTTTTTATAATATAGCTAAAGGCTGTTTAGCCGTTGGAGCTGGATACAAAGCATCAATTAGTGCCAATTCTTCCTCAGTTAATTGAAGATGCCCTGCTTGAATATTGCTAATCGTATGTGCCACACTACTTGATTGAGGGATCGCCAATGTTTGCCCATCACGAAGACACCAAGCCAAGAGAACTTGAAAAATGTCCACTTGATGCTGGTGCGCAATTTCTTGCAAGACACGTTGCTCGGTTAAATGTCCACCTAAACTATCACCTTGTGCAATCGGTGAATAAGCAATTAATGGCAGTTGACGTTTCTGCATATACGGCAATAAGTCAAACTCAATTCCGCGCTCACTTAAATTATATAAAACTTGATTCGTTTGACAATTTTGTCCGTTTGTTACTCTCATTAACTCTTCCATATCTGCTAAATCAAAGTTAGAGACACCCCATGCCCGAATTTTTCCACTTTGTTTCGCTCTTTCCAATGCTTCTACCGTTTCAGCTAAGGGAATATTCCCACGCCAATGTAGCAAATACATATCTAGATAATCTGTTCCTAACCGTCGCAAGCTATTGTCTAAACGAATCGGCAATTGCTCAAGAGAAGCATTCCATGGATACACTTTAGAAATTAAATAAAGTTCTTTTCGACGATACGGTTGGATTGCTTCGCCAACTAATCGTTCTGCATTGCCTTCTCCATACATTTCAGCAGTATCAATCACCTTTGCTCCATGGTCTAAACCGGCACGTAATGCTTGAATTTCTTGCGCTCTTTTTTGAGGAACATCGCCCATATGCCAAGTACCTAAGCCGATTGGAAAAACAGATTGTTGGTTAATTTTTACCATTTAAGCTTCCTCCTATTAAAAAAATCTGCAACAACAAATTGTTTTTGCAGATTTTCAATATTAATAAATTAATTCAAATAAATCGTTTGTTTCAATGTTCCCAAAATATTTTTTCACATCGATAGCATCAACGACTTCTTTTAACGCATTTTTTTCATATTTTGTTCCTACTAAAGCATCTTCTACGTCTTTTACTTCTCCTAAACCAAAGAAATCACCATAAATTTTCGCATCAGTAATTTTGCCTTCTGCAACATTTAAGCGCACTTCAATAGAACCAATTGGGAATCGTTTACGACGTTCAATGTCAAAAGCTGGAGATTTTCCATAGTTCCAATCCCAGTTCGCATAATATTTTTCTGAGATTGCTTTGACTTTTTCCCAATCATTATCAGTTAAGGTATACGTTTTGATAGCTTCTACTGAATCGACACCAAAGATTTTCAATAAGATTTCTTGACTGAATTCTTCCGTTGTCATCTCTTGATTCTCTTTTGGTAAGAATGGTTTGATATTCGTTACCCGTGAACGAATCGATTTGATACCTTTTGACTCAATTTTATCTTTACGAACTTTTAAGGAGTTCACCACTTCATTTACATCGCTGTCAAACATGATTGTACCATGCGCAAACATGCGACCATTTGTAGCATACATCGCATTTCCAGAGAACTTCATGTCATTGATGACTAAATCATTACGACCTTTTAGTTGTGCCCCTTCAACGCCCATATCATGTAGTGCTTGAATAATTGGCTTCGTTACTTTTTCAAAATCGCGGAATGAATTGCCATCATCAGGCATGATGAAACTAAAGTTTAGATTTCCTTCATCGTGATAAACTGCCCCACCACCACTAAAACGGCGAACAACATGGATTCCATTTTCATCCACATATTCTTTGTTAATCTCTTCAATCGTATTTTGGTTACGACCAATGATAATTGATGGTTCATTGATATAAAAAAGTAAAATCGGCTCGTCAATAGCCATTTCTTGCAATAAAAAAGTTTCAATCGCTAAGTTTACTCGTGGGTCTCTTAAATCATTTGGTACAAAAATCATGCTTCGTTCCTCCTAAATTTCAAAAGTTTTCCCTACTTTTGCTAATTCGACAGGCACTTCATGCTGCGCTGCTGCACTTGCTTCGGTGCGTAATTGTTCCAAATCACCGAATTGAGGTAAATGAGTTAAAACTAATTTTTTCACCCCTGCTTGACGTGAAATTTCTCCAGCTTCTTTAGAAGTAAAATGCGCAATATGATTTTCATTACCTTCAAACAGATAGGTATCTGCTAAAAATAAATCCGCATCTTTGGCAAAATCAACAAAACTTTCTAAATAACCAGAGTCACCAGTAAATACAAATATTTTACCTGTACTATTTTCTACAAACCGCATTGCGTAACAAACGACAGGATGAATCGTCTTCATAAATGTAACAGAAAAAGGTCCTAAGTTCAACTGTTCTACTTTTAGATAATCATGTCCTTCTGAAACATTCGGTAAGGTCAAGCGAGCAAACTGTTCGGCATCTTCTCCATGACCATAAATCGGTAGAATTGGCCGTTCTTCTGTTTTGGGGAATAATTGCCAATAATGTTGTAGCACACCTAAATCAGCCACATGATCGGGATGATAATGACTGAGAATCACTGCATCTAAATCTAATGGATTAAACACTTTTTCCAGTTGAATCAATGTTGCACTTCCCGCATCAAGCAGTAGATTATAACCTTCTGATTGCAATAAAAAACTCGTTGTACCTTCCCCATTATAAGGATATGCGCCAAGGCAACCTAAAACTGTTAGTTTCATAAAAATTCCTCCTCACCTTTTGTCCTTAGTGTAAACGTTTCGCTAACGACACGCAAATAAAAAATAGAGTGAAAAACCTATCAAAGGATTCTCACTCTATTTTTATTTAATAACTTCTTAACTCATTCACTTTTTTATCATCTAAGCGACGAACTACTTCTGTCACTAATTTAACCGTATTTAAATAATCATCTTCATGAATGATGGATGTATGCGAATGTAGGTAACGTACAGGGACGGTAATTGCAATTGATGGAACGCCATCTCTAGTTAAATGCATTTGTCCTGCGTCTGTTCCACCACCTGTAATGACGGTATATTGGAAAGGAATCTCTAACTCTTCAGCAACGTTAATAACAAAGTTCAATAATTTTTTATGTGGAATCATCGAGGCATCAAAAATTAACACTTGCGGTCCTTTACCCAGAACAGAATCTGCTTCTTTCGGTGTCATTCCTGGTGTATCCCCAGCAGTACCCGTGTCTAAAGCAATTGCGATATCAGGATTAACTAAGTGCGTACTTGTACGAGCCCCACGTAATCCGACTTCTTCCATCACGTCACTTCCAGCAAACAAGCAATTTGGATGGCCTTCATTGGCTAAGTTTTCTAATACACGTAAAGAAACAGCAGTCCCCACACGATTATCCCATGCTTTAGCTAATAAGAATTTACTGTCATTCATCCGTTGGTATTCGATATATGGCGTAATCATATCTCCTGGTCGAATGCCCCAAGTTTTTGCTTCTTCTTCACTTGACGCCCCAATATCAATAAACATATCTTTGACATCATATGGTTTTTTGCGTGCTTCCATTGATAGTACATGTGGTGGTTTGGAACCAATAACGCCGTGAATTAATTTTCCATCTTGCGTTTTAATTTCTACTTGTTGTGCAAGCATAACTTGGCCCCACCAGCCACCTAATGTTTGGAATTCAATAAAGCCTTTTTCAGTAATTTTGGTGACCATAAAACCAACTTCATCCATATGACCAGAAATAAAGATTTTAGGACCGCCACCTTTTCCAGAATGTTTGGCAATCACGCTCCCTAAGCCATCAAAGAAAATATCTTCGGCAAAATCTTTGGCATAGGCTTTAAAAACCTCTCGAACTTCTTCTTCGTTGCCAGGTACACCACGAGCAGAAGTTAAATCAATCAATAGTTGTTCCTCTTTTTTTTCTAACATCACATACGCTCCTTTTTTTATACTATAAATTAAGTATAGCACGCATCCAATGAAAGAACAGAATAGCTCGGTTATGTCTCAATTAATTTTTTCTCACTATTTTTCTTTGGTCAGTTGTTGATTATTTTTGCTAGTACCTGCATAAGAAAATTTATGATCACTTAAGACGAAAGTAAACGTTTCTCGATCAATCGAACCCACAATACTATCACTATCGTAGAGTTGCATTAAGAACTGCGCCATCTCTTCACTGTCATGGTATCTTGAAAAGGCTTGGTCATAATTATATGTTGTCGTGTTGTTGGCGACCTTGCCAAATTCCGTTTTTGTTGCTGCCGGCGCCAAAACCTTCGCTTGTAGCGGTGAATTTGACGCACGTAATTCTAAAGCCAAACCTTCTGTAAAAGAGCTAACATAAAATTTTGAGGCACAATACGTTACCGCCGTTGGAACGATTGTATAACCACCCGCCGATGAAATATTAATCAATTGCGTCTGTGGTTGCTGTTGGTATTTTTGTACGTACAGCATGGATAAAATCGTGAGCGCCTCTACATTGAGTTGCAATAAGGCAGATGTACGCCCAATGGATTGTTCCTCCACCATTGTGTAATAACCAAAGCCCGCATTATTAATCCAAGCTTCAATAAAATAGCTGTCTAATTGCTGAAATAGCTTTTCTAGTTCGGCAACTTGCGTTAAATCAAATGGATGCACCACAATATCAACCTCTGGACAAGCCTGCTGAATTTGTTCTTTCACTTCTAGTAATTTTTCTTCACGACGAGCGATTAAAATGACATTTTTTCCTCTTTGGGCAAAAGCTCTCGCTGTAGCCGCCCCAATTCCGGAGCTAGCTCCTGTAATAACAATGTACTTTTTCATGAATTTCTCCTCCTTAATAACTTAAGGATACGAGCTGGAGTTTACTCCATGTCAACTATTTTTTCGTGATAGATAGTTATTTTTTTTGCTAAAAATGCTAGATGTTCATCAATTTCGTGTCGCTGTTTTTCAAGAAGTTGTTCTTGTTTATAAAGCAATTGTAAACGTTCGTTGATTGTTTCATCTCCTTGGTATCGGAGTTTCGCGTATGTTTGAATGTCGCGAATAGGCATGCCAATTTGTTTCAGACGTAAAATAAACAGTGTCCATTCATAATCGTTTTCTGTATAGATACGTTGATTTTGTTGATTGCGCCTTGGTTTAAGCAATCCTTCTTTTTCATAATATCTCAACGTATCCACGCTCAAATGAACACGTGTTGAAAAAGCGCCAATTGAATATTCTTGTTGATTTTCCATAAGTTACTCCTATTCTTCTACAATCCGCAAATAAAAATTTGTCGTTAAAAAATAAGCTGATGTAAAGATAAATATGGTAATGAAACAAAAGAGATACGCCACCCAATAATTAGCATCTTGCACTAATTTGGTGAGCATATAAATCGCAAATGAGCCATGACTTGTGGCAAGCAACATTGTTGGAAAGAAAATCCAGGCATTTTGCTGGTAAACCGCACGATGTAACGCTTTTTTTGGAAGACCAATTTGCTGTAGTAATTGATAATTTTGTTTTTCTCGTCCAGCTTCAAAAAACTGGCGAACCATTAAGGTACTCGCTGTAGTAATCAACACAATCATCCCGACAAAAAGCGTGACATACAAGAAAATGCCTCCTTGACGTCGATCGGCACGTACATTAGGATAACGACTTGTTTGATTTAAACGACTTACACGTTGTCCTTCTGAATCTTCAGAAATATCATCATCAGTAGCACGTTGAATATCGCCTTTTAATTGCCCATTCGTATATTCATACTGGTAGCTAATATCATTGCCCCAGTCTGTAGGTAATTGAGAGACATATGTTTTTTGAAATTGCTCTTCATCGTATCCAGTCGCATTCAAATAAACCAATTGATAATCTATCCCCTCTGCCTGCTGATAGAGATTGTCAGTTACCACTAATAAATTCGAACCATAACGCAACAAACTATCCCCAATTAAATTGGAATAACGCTCACTGAGATGAACGTTTATACCATTTGGTAAAGTTATTTTCTGCTCAGCTTTTGTCAACAATCGTTTGTTCAGCATTGCCGTATTCAAATCAATCATCACCGCCTCGTCTGTTTTGTCTAAATTGACTGCGGGTAAGTGGGGAATCATCGTCCGAATTTCATTGTAGCTTTGTTCAGAAATCAAATCAAAAAGAGCAATCTCTTCATAGGTTTCCTCATCTAAAAATTGAATCGGACGTAATGAATGTGTACCGACTACTTTTAAAGGGACGATAGTTTTTTGAGTAATTTCTCCGCCATTTTGTTGAAGTAATTCTTCTAAACGCGTAGATTCTTCGACAGTAATTTGAAAGTCAACTGGTTGACTTAAATCCGTGTACCGATAAGACATGGCAAAAATACCAATTGCTCCACCAATCAATGAAATGGCAATGCCCACAATAACAGAAATCAACGAAAGGGTTCGCCAGCTTTTTGACAGCAAATGACGCGTATGATTCAACGTAAAAAAACGTAACTGACGATAGCTAAATGCACGCCATTTGGTTGATCCATCTAATAAAGCTTGTATACCATAGGCAAAAAACAAATACGTCCCGAAGACGCACAAAGAAAAAATGAACAACGGTACCCATAACACAGAAGAAAAGTCCTCGGTTTGTTGAATGTAACTATTTAGCACGTCAACAAAATTTACTGCAATGTAGTAACCAATACTGATCAACAAAACACTAAATATACCAATTAAATAGGCACTCCAACGAACTGTTAAATGCCGACTAGCTATCACTCGTTTAGGCTGAAACAAGTCAATCAATTGTTTTTGCCAAATCAACCACATATTTTGCAACGAAATTAAACTAATGGCGACAAAAAACATCACTACAGTTGTTAACACAGAAGCCCATGAAATAAAGAAACGACTTTCAATGTTTAAATCCATAGCTTTGATTAAAATCATCGCAAAAAATTTTGAAAAAACAATCCCCATAATGATTCCCACAAGCAGAGAAAAAACGTTCAAAACCACCCCTTCAATTAAAAATTGAAAAATAATACGTGATTTTCGTAGCCCAAACAATTGATACAACCCAATTTCTTTTTGTCGTTGTTGGATAAAAAATTGGTTAGCGCCTAGCATAAAAAACAACACGACCATGGCAACAAATACATTCCCTAACGTCAATACACCTTCAATTTGAATATCTTGTCTAGCACGCAAGGTTAGAGGCTGATCATATGTCATCGCACTAAATGAATAAAAAATCATCACGGCAGTTGTCATGGATAAGAAATAGACAACATAATTCCGCGTTTGACGTAAAAAACTACGCCAAATAATTTTAAAAAGCATTCCGACGACCTCCTCCTCCGATTGTCGCCTGCATATCAATTACTTGTTCAAAAAATTCTTTACGGGTCCCGCGACGAACGACTTCAGCAAAAAACACCCCGTCTTTAATAAATAAAATTCGATTACAATAACTCGCAGTAAACGGATCATGGGTCACCATTAAGATTGTCGTGTCATTGTGTAAATTGACTTCACTTAAATAACGAAGCAATTCTGTTGCTGATTTAGAATCCAAAGATCCAGTCGGTTCATCTGCAAAAATGACGGACGGTTGTGCAACAATCGCTCGTGCAGCGGCGACTCGCTGCTTTTGCCCAATAGATAACTCATCTGGATACCGATTTAACAAATACGAAATACCTAATAAATCGGCCACGGTTTGTACGCGTTGCTCCATTTCTGTGCTAGATAATTTATCAATCGCCAAAGGTAATAAAATATTGTCCTTACTGGTGAGTGTATCCAATAAATTAAAGTCTTGAAAAATAAAGCCGATTTTTTGACGGCGAAAATCACTTAATTCATTTTCTTTCATACGGGTGATATCTTTGCCATCAATATAGACCGACCCCATCGTTGGTAAACTGATGGAAGATAAAATATTCATCAGGGTGGTTTTTCCCGCTCCACTCGGTCCCATAATTCCAACAAATTCACCTTGATCGACACTAAAAGATAAATTATCTAATACCTTTGTTTGATTAAAGCGGGTACCATATGTTTTTGTTAAATGTTTGACATCGATTATTTTTTTCACGATTCTCGCCTCTTTTCTCTCTTGTATCTTAGCATATTTTCAATTAATTCTCTAAAATCTAAAAATAAATTTTATACATTTTGTGTAAAATAAAACAATGAAACTCCCTACTCTCACCTAGCTTATGCCACCCTCTGCATATACTACATATAGTGTATAAACAAAAATAAACAACTATATATAGTTGAAATCCTTCTTTTTTTATTTTATTATAGAGAAGAAGTAAACAAAGGAGTGACACAAAATGACGGCAACTAAATTAAAAGATGAACAATATTTCTCACCAGCAACTACGGTTGAAATACAAGTCATTAAACGCGATGGACGGACCGTAACGTTTGACGATCAAAAAATTTATAACGCCTTGGTCAAAGCCAAACAACAAGTGCAAGGGACTCTTTCACCCATGGACCATCAGCAAGTACATTATCTTGTAACTAAAATCAATCATGAAATTGAGGCGCGTTTTCAAAAAACGGTTAAAATTTATGAAATCCAAAATATCGTTGAACATATTCTGTTACAACAACATGATTATGCGCTTGCTGAAGAATACATTCGTTATCGGACACAACGTGATTTCGAACGAAGTCAGGCAACCGACATTAATTTTACAATTGAAAAGCTAATGAATAAAGAACAAAGTGTCGTCAATGAAAATGCCAATAAAGACAGTAATGTATTTAACACACAACGTGATTTAACCGCAGGAATTGTTGGCAAATCAATTGGTTTAAAGATGTTACCTCCTCATGTCGCAAACGCACATCAAAAAGGCGATATTCATTATCATGACTTGGATTACCATCCTTATGCCCCAATGACAAATTGTTGCTTAATTGACTTTAAAAAAATGTTAAACGAAGGCTTCAAAATGGGCAACGCTGAAGTCGAAGCACCTAAATCTATTCAAACAGCAACTGCGCAAATTTCACAAATTATTGCTAACGTGGCTTCTAGTCAATATGGCGGTTGTTCTGCCGATCGAGTGGATGAACTTTTAGCGCCTTTTGCTGAGAAAAATTATGAAAAGCATTTAGCAGATGCCAAAAAATGGATTGCAGGCGAAGAACGTCAAATAGCTTTTGCTCGTAAAAAAACCAAGAAAGACATTTTTGATGCCATGCAAAGCTTAGAATACGAAATCAATACGTTGTTTACATCAAACGGACAAACGCCCTTCACTTCTCTTGGTTTTGGTTTGGGTACAAATTGGTTTGAACGAGAAATTCAACGAGCGATTTTGCAAAATCGAATCAATGGTTTAGGTAGCGAACATCGAACAGCTATTTTCCCTAAATTGATTTTCTCTATCAAAAAAGGCGTGAATCTTCAACCACAAGACCCTAATTATGATATCAAGCAATTGGCATTAGAATGTGCAACGAAACGGATGTATCCTGATATTTTAAATTACGATAAGATTGTGGAGTTAACAGGGAGTTTTAAGGTGCCTATGGGCTGCCGTTCTTTCTTACAAGGTTGGAAGGATGCAACTGGGCAAGAAATCAATGTTGGACGGATGAATCTAGGTGTAGTCACCCTAAATTTGCCCCGAATTGCCCTTGAAGCACAACATGATCAAGCAAAATTTTGGCAGCTTCTAGAAGAACGCCTGCAAATTGTGAAAGATGCACTCGTATATCGAATTGAACGCTGTAAAGAAGCTACACCAACAAATGCACCTATCCTCTATATGCACGGCGCGTTTGGCAAGAAACTTGCACCCAATGATGCTGTAGATGAATTATTTAATCATCGTCGTGCGACTGTTTCTCTCGGATATATTGGATTATATGAAGTCGCTGCGGCATTTTATGATGGCGAATGGGAAGTTAATCCACAAGCTAAAGAATTCACGTTAGCGATTTTACGTGCCTTAAAAGACCATGCAGATGATTGGGCTGAAGAATATGGGTATCATTTTAGTGTTTATTCAACACCAAGTGAAAGTTTAACCGATCGTTTTTGCCGTCTGGATACTGAAAAATTTGGCGTGATTGAAAATATTACTGACAAAGAATATTATACAAATAGCTTCCATTATGATGTTCGTAAAAATCCGACACCTTTTGAAAAACTAGATTTCGAAAAAGATTATCCGTACTATTGTAGCGGTGGCTTTATTCATTACTGTGAATACCCCATTCTACAACAAAATCCGAAAGCCTTAGAAGCTGTGTGGGATTATTCTTATGAACGTGTTGGCTATTTGGGAACCAATACGCCCATTGACCATTGCTATGAATGTGGGTATGAAGGAGATTTCAAACCAACCGAGCGTGGTTTTCAATGCCCGCAATGTGGCAATCATGATCCAAAAACCTGCGATGTAGTAAAACGAACATGCGGGTATCTAGGCAATCCACAAGCACGCCCAATGGTACATGGACGCCACAAAGAAATTTCTGCACGTGTTAAACACATGAAATAAGGACGTGATAATATGAGAAACCCACAACCCAAAGAATGGTGCAGTGAAGACTATAGTCAACAACGGATTGCTGATTATAAGCCGTTTAATTTTGTCGATGGTGAGGGAGTTCGTAATAGTTTATACGTCAGCGGTTGTCTTTTTGCTTGTGAAGGTTGCTTCAATAAAGCCGTACAAAATTTCCGCTACGGTACACCGTATACTTTGGAATTAGAAAATCAAATTATTGCAGACCTCTCTCACGATTATGTTCAAGGACTTACTTTATTAGGTGGCGAACCTTTTTTAAACACGGCTGTTTGCCTCCAATTAGTTCAACGCGTTCGGGAAACGTTTGGAATGAAAAAAGATATCTGGAGTTGGTCAGGATATACATTTGAAGAACTTTTGCAAGAAACTGATGATAAATTGGCTCTATTGCAACAAATCGATATTTTAGTTGATGGTCGTTTTGAATTAAGTAAACGTAATCTCAATTTACAATTTCGTGGTAGCAGTAATCAACGAATTCTTGATGTCCCCAAATCATTAGCAGCTGGTAAAGCAGTGATTTGGGAAAAATGTATCGATGCCGAACAACAATAT
This sequence comes from Enterococcus sp. DIV2402, assembly GCF_017426705.2. Classification (NCBI taxonomy): domain Bacteria; kingdom Bacillati; phylum Bacillota; class Bacilli; order Lactobacillales; family Enterococcaceae; genus Enterococcus; species Candidatus Enterococcus lowellii. Next base: position 2,898,639 of record NZ_CP147251.1, read on the forward strand.
GAACAAATTAAAAAGCAAGCGCTCATTTAGTGCTTGCTTTTTTCATAAGGATCTCCAGTTTCCCACAGAGGTAACACGATATTTTCATAAGTCAATGGATCCAAGTTAGTGACTGTCACACCTAATAAACGAATCCCCTTTTCAACGCCCAGAATTTCTTCCCAAATTAAACTAGCTTGCGAAAAAATCTCTTCCTTGCGATAGACGTATTCAAGCAAGGTAACCCGCTTAGTAATCGTGGTATAATCTGCATAGCGAATTTTCACAACAACCGTCTTGCCGTGTTTTTGTTCTTTTTTTAAGGATTCAGCTACTGCATTCGACAATTGGCGTAATTGAGCTAGACATTCGTCTTCTGTCGCTAAAGGTTGCCCATAGGTATTTTCTTTGCCTATCGATTTTCGTTCACGTGAAATATTTACCGGTGCATTGTGAATACCACGGACTTTGCGATACAAGGAATAACCCATTTTGCCAAAATGCTGCATCAGCTCTGCCTCACTACGTTCATGTAAGTCTGCTCCTGTAAAAATACCTAATTCATGCATTCTAGGAACGGTCTTTTTCCCGACACCATGAAATTTTTCAATCGGTAATTTTTTTAGAAAAGTAACAGCATCTTGAGGCATTACAACGGTCAAGCCTCGTGGTTTTTCAAAATCTGAAGCTAATTTGGCTAAAAATTTATTGTAACTGACCCCTGCTGAACAAGTAAGCTGAACTTCTTGCCAAATATCATGCTGAATTAATTTGGCAATTTTAATAGCTGATGTACTTTGAATTTTATTTTCAGTCACATCCAAATACGCTTCATCAATCGAAACGATTTCGACTAAATCTGTATAACGGTAAAAAACCGCACGCACTTGCCGAGAAATTTCTCGATATTTTTGGTGATTTCCTGGAACAAATAGCGCATGTGGACACAGCTCATACGCTTTTTGCGCACTCATAGCCGAATGTATGCCATATTGGCGTGCTAAATAATTCGCTGTTGTAACCACACCACGTCCCCCGGTATCACTTGGATGACGAGCAATCACTAACGGATGCTTCGCCAGTTCCGGTTGGTCACGTTCTTCTACTGATGCAAAAAAAGCATCCATATCAATATGTATAATTTTACGGGATGTATCATTTTTTAATGGAAACTGCAATCCGGTCATCAGGCTCACCTCTCTTCCATTATATACGAACGAACATTCCCCTGCAAATATCCTTACGTTGTTTGTTCCTAAAAAAATAGCCTAGGCATACCTGCCTAGACTTCATTTAATCCATGATAATCATTGTACACGACTTGCTTTTTCAAGCTATTTTTCTTGGCAATTTCTTTAATTGCTAGATTTGGTTTCATTCCATCAGCAATTAAAGCTTCGACTTGCTCGGTAATGGTTCCAACAATTTCTTCTGCTGGCGCTTCTTCGGTTGCACCGGCAACCATCAAGCAACATTCGCCTTTGACAGGCGTCTCATCAAGATATTCTTTTAATTCTGCTAAGGTTCCTCGTAAATATTCTTCATGAATTTTGGTCAATTCACGACAAACAACTGCTTGACGATTCGGACCAAAAGCTTCCATCATGTTTTCGATAGTTGTTCCTAAACGATACGGCGATTCATAAAAAATCATGGTTGCTTTTTGATACTTGAGTGTTGCCAGTTCTGCTAGCTGTTCTTTCTTTTTACGTTTTAAAAAGCCATAAAAATAATTTGGCTGTGGCGTCAGTCCAGAAGCAATCAAAGCTGTCAAACCAGCAGTGGGACCAGGCAAAGCAACCACCGAAATTTCTTCTTCAATACATGCCAACACTAGTTCATGACCAGGATCACTAATCGAGGGCATGCCTGCATCACTAACTTGCGCGATGGATTTACCCTCTTTTAAATATTCAACTAGTTGGGGAACCCGCTCTTTATAATTATGTTCATGTAAACTTTTTTGCGGTACTGTAATTTCAAAATGATTCAATAGCTTTTGAGTATTACGAGTGTCTTCACTGGCAATTAAATCCACCGCTTGTAATGTTTTTACACTGCGAAAGGTCATATCTTCTAAATTGCCAATCGGTGTCGGAACTAAATATAGTATCCCAACTGTCTTATCTTTAAAACTCCGCTGTTTCTTCAACTTGTTCACTCCTTAAAATAAAAAGACTGAGCAAAAATTTCTGCCAGTCTCTTATCTTATTTGCCACTTTCGCGATAAATTACTTCTAAACAAAACGCACACGGTTCATCGTGCTCACGTCTTGATCCATATAAATCATAACAAACGTGGAAACCTTCTTCGTAAATTTTTTCTAAATTCATGCGTGATTTTGATAATGCCGATGAATTTTCTTGTTTCGCCTTGCCTGACGGCTGCTCATTTGCTTGATTTAATTCACGGATATGCTCACGCAAACGCTGATTTTCTAACTCCAGTGTGGCATTTTTTTCCACAACTTCTTGTAGAGAATCTTTCATTTCCGCAAGATTTGTTAATAAGTTTTGTAAATCACTCTCAAAATCATTCAATCCATCATATATCGAACGCTTATCCATTGACATTAGCTTCACCTGCTTTGGCAACTTCTTTTATCTCTTCGTAATCATATTCCACAGGCGTTTCTTTCCCGAATAGTCGTACTTTGATGACACGACTTAATAAGTTTAAGCCGACTACACGACCTTTGCCGTCGGGGGTTACAATTTCAGTACCAAAATCAGGTAATTCTTTTTTCGCTGCTTCATATTCATCATTTTCATAGTTTAAACAACACATTAAACGACCACATAAACCAGAAATCTTTGTTGGATTTAAAGATAAGCCTTGGTCTTTTGCCATTTTAATGGACACTGGGACAAAATCGCCTAAAAAAGTTGAACAACATAATTGACGACCACAAGGACCAATTCCACCTAAGATTTTTGCTTCATCACGGACGCCGATTTGACGTAATTCAATTCGTGTACGGAAGATAGCGGCTAAATCTTTGACCAATTCTCTAAAATCAATTCGCCCGTCTGCAGTAAATTGGAATATCATTTTGCTACGATCAAATGTATATTCGACATCGACCAATTTCATTTCTAATTTATGCTCACGAATTTTATTTTTACCAATTCGTAAAGCTTCTTTTGCATCTTGTTTATTCTTTTCATCTTGTTGCAACTCAGAAGCTGTTGCGCGATGGATGATTGGTTTAATGTCATCCGGCAAATCTTCTGCGGCCATCTCTTTATTAGGGATAGCAACAGTCGCTATATATTTCGCTTGCTGGGATTCCACCAAGACCTTATCGTTATATAAAAATTCAGTTTCACCAGGAGAAAAATAATAGATTCGTCCAGCTTGTCGGTAACGAACACCCACTACTTTAACCATGTGTCTCCTCCTTTCTTATGGACTTATTTCAGGTAATGATCCGCAATGCCAACTGTTCAGCGACACCTTGAAAAGAAACATTTGCTTCTAATTTTTGTTGAGCTTGTAAAATCAGCTCCAATTCACGATTCAATCCATCTACATGAAGTCCTTGAGTCAAAAATTGGTTGCGCTCACGTTGAAAATAAAACGACAATATCGCTAAAACTTGACGTTGTTGTGTTTTTTCTTTTGTGATTGCCAATAATTTTTTCTGTACAAAAACAAAACTTTGAGGATCTTTCTTTCGCAAGTAGTCAAACCACGTTGAAACAATGTCCTTAGCACCATTAAACCATTCATCTTGAGAGATTTCAACTGCTTTGTCGTAACTATTTGTCAGACTAGCAAGAAGTTCTGCCGTCTGTTGACCAATTCCATCATTTTGTAATTTTTCACGTAATTTTCCTTTGGGAAGTGGCGAAAAATGAATAATTTGGCAACGTGATTGAATGGTTGGCAAAATTCTGCCTAAACTATCCGTCTCTAAGATTGCTAAGAAACTACCAGGTGGCTCTTCTAAAAATTTAAGTAAACTATTCGCTGCACTCGCATTCATTTTTTCTGCTTGTTGAATAATAAATACTTGCTGACGTTGCTCAAAACCACTTTTGGAAAACTCCGCTTGTAATTGACGAATTTGATCGACTTTAATACTCTGACCATCAGGGGTAATCGTCTGAACATTCGGATGTTCATTCATCTCAATACGCAAACAATTAATACATTGGTTACACGGTTCATTGTCTTGTCGTTGTTCACAAAAAATGTATTTTGCTAACCATGTACTCATTTCATGTTTGCCGGTCCCATTGTCCCCTTCAAAAAGATAAGCATGAGCCAAACGCTCATGCTCACCATTTTTTTTCATTTGAGAGTAGACAAGAGGTTGGTATTCGGCTAAAAACTTTCCTTCCTCCATACTAGCCCTCCTTAATATTGATGAAAACCTTCAACTGGTAAAACAAATACGGTTGAGCCACCAACTTCTACTTCAACTGGATATGGAACTTGTCCATCCAATGAAACATCTAAAGACATTGGTGTTGACACATATTGCTTTCTTGATTGGCATGTTTTCTTGATCAATTCTAGTGCTTCATCTACACGTTCATCTTCAATCCCGATAATAAAGGTGCTGTTACCTGCTTTCAAAAAACCACCTGTTGAAGATAGTTTTGTTGCACGAATATTCGCATCAATAAATTCGTTTGCTAAACGGTTGCTGTCTTTGTCTTGAACGATTGCCATAATTAGTTTCATGTTCTCATCTCCTTAGTTTTTATGATAATTAAAAATATTGTGGGTAAGCTTCGACAATAGCAGAATAGCTTGTTTCGACCACATCAGGTAAACTCATACGTGCGTCCACTCGATGAATACGGAATGGATTTTCTTCCGCTAATTTTAAATAAGCGTGACGAACCCTTTGATGAAATTCTAACCCTTCAGAGTCCAATCGGTCAATTTGGTCGGCTCTGTTTTGTTGAATTCTTCTTAACCCTGAATCAGAATCAATATCTAAATAAAGCGTAAAATCTGGCGTTGTCCCTTCTGTTGCAAATTCGTTAATTGCAGCAATTTCTTCCATGCCAATCCGACGTCCTGCTCCTTGATAAGCTAATGAACTATCCACAAAACGATCACAGATAACAATTTTACCAGCATTTAACGCAGGTAAAATTACTTCAACTAAATGTTGACGGCGAGCCGCTGCATAAAGCAACGCTTCGGTACGTTCATCCATTTCATCATGTTCTGGATTGAGGATAATGTGACGAATTTTTTCCGAAATTCGGACACCTCCTGGTTCTCTTGTTTTTACAATACCTTTTTTAGCTATTAACTGTAAACGAGGGTACAGTTCATTGATGACGCTGGTTTTACCTGCGCCATCTGGTCCTTCAATTGTTATGAATAATCCATTCACTAGGGTTTCCTCCATCGATTCATTTTCTGAATAAACATTTCTATAATTCTCTTCTGCCTTCGACCGCTTTTAATAAAGTTACTTCGTCTGCATATTCAATGTCACTACCCACCGATAGCCCATGTGCCAGGCGTGTTACTTTGATGCCAGCCGGTTTGATTAAACGAGAAAGATACATCGCAGTTGCTTCTCCTTCAGTCGTTGCATTCGTTGCTAAGATAACTTCAGTCACCTCATCGTTATGCAAGCGTTGAATCAAACTGGGAATGTTGATATCTTCTGGTCCGGTTCCTTCCATTGGAGAAAGCACACCATGTAAGACGTGATATAGACCTCGATACTCGCGCATTTTCTCCAAAGCCATCACATCTTTTGGTTCTTCTACAACCAAAATCGTGCTACGATCACGGGTTGTATCTGAACAAATGCTACAAGGATCTTCTTCTGTAATATTCCCACATACACTACAAAAGGTCAAATCACGCTTGACACTTAATAATGATTTTGCAAATTCGTTGACGACTTCATCTTTCATATCAATCGTATGAAAAGCCAACCGAGTCGCAGTTTTTTGACCAATCCCTGGTAAATTCATATAACTAGCAATTAATCTTGCAATTGGTTCTGGATATTGCACAAGTCAAGACTCCTTTTTTTAGAATCCTGGGATTCCTTTTGTATATTTACCGATTGTTGCTTCGGTTTCTTTTTCAACCTTCGTTAATACGTCATTAACTGCCATTACAACTAAATCTTGTAACATTTCAGCATCTTCTGCGTCAATGATTGCTGGATCAATCACGATATCTTTAATTTTGCGGTCACCGGTTGCGGTAACTTTTACATAGCCGTTAGTAGCTTCCCCTTTAAATTCTGTGGCATTTAACACTTCTTGTTCTTCTGCCATTTTCTTTTGCATTTTTTGTACTTGTTTCATCATGCCTTGCATATTTCCCATGCCTCGCATCATTAGTCATCGCTCCATTTCTCATTTTCTCATTAATCTTCTTCAATTGTTGCTAAATCACCAAATAACTCTTGAGCTTTGGTCACTATTGTTTCATCTTCAGGTTCCTCTGGTACTAACGAAATATCCCCTGCTTCTTCAAATACTTCTTCCACTTCAATTTCGTGATCACTGGATAGAAATTCTTGCCGTAGTTCTGGCCAGCTATCAACCGTAATAAAAATTGGATCCGGTGCATAATCTGGAATCATTCGACTCAAATTATTATGCACGGCTAATCCAAATTCTGGGTCGTTCGCAGCTTTTTGACAAATAATTTCATAGTCAAATGCAATCACTAACCCAGTTGGACTAGCTGCTTTGGGTTCACTTGCACGCAAGATGGCTTTTTGAGTAATCGTCAAACTAGATAGCAAGTCTTCCCAAACCATTTTCACATTCACTAAATTTTGTTTGGTGGCTTCTTTTAACACACTAAAGACACGCTCTTTGGGAATACGATAGCCATTCATTTGCGGTTTTCGCTTAGGTGCTTTTGGTGTTTCCGGTTGTGCCGTTACGCCATTTTGCTTGAGTTGCTGTAGTTCTTGTCGTAAGCCTTGCAATTCTTTTTTTAATTGTTGGACTTCTTGATTATCAACGATTGCTTCCGCAGAGACGACACTAGCTGGTGTACCACCACTGGCTAATTTAACTGTCGCCACTTCTAAATAAATAGTTGGATTTGTCGTAAACCGTACATCATTTTGTGTATCATTTAAAATATCAATCCATTGATACAATTGTGGTGGTGCTGTATCTTTCGCAAGTTGCTGAAACTCTTCCGTTAGATACCCCGTTTTTTCGTTTAACAACTGTGGGGCTTGTTGATAAATCAATAAATCACGACAATAGACTAAAAGATTTTCCAATAAACGTCGAGCTTCTTTACCAGAGGCTAACATGTCACCTAACATTTCTAAAGCGCCAGCTACATTGTTTTGTGCACAGTACTGGATAAACTGATCCATCATTTCAAAGGTTAAACTTCCAGTTACCTCCATCGCATTTTGCATTGTAATTTTACCATCGCTAAAGGAAATTGCTTGGTCTAAAATACTCAATGCATCACGCATACCACCTTCAGCCGAACGAGCAATCACTTGCAACGCCTGATCTTCATAATCAATGTTGCTTTCAGCTAAAATATGTGCCAAATGCTCAACAATATCTTCTGTCCGAATTCGTTTAAAATCAAAACGTTGCGTCCGTGAGATAATTGTTGCTGGAATTTTATGAGGCTCAGTTGTTGCTAAGATAAAAATCACATTTTTTCGCGGTTCTTCCAACGTTTTTAACAAAGCATTAAACGCACCTGTCGAAAGCATGTGGACTTCATCGATGATATACACTTTATATTTCGCTTGCGTCGGTGCATAATTTGCCCGATCACGAATAAAGCGAATCTCTTCTACACCATTATTACTCGCAGCATCAATTTCAATAACGTCTTCTTGACTACCTGCTGTAATCGAACGACACATTTCACATTCATTACACGGTTCGCCATCTTGACTGTGCGGACAATTGACTGCTTTGGCAAGAATTTTTGCGGCACTGGTCTTTCCTGTTCCTCGTGGGCCTGTAAATAAATAGGCGTGAGAAATCTGATTTTGGATAATCGCATTTTTCAACGTTTGGGTAATCGCTTGTTGCCCGACAACATCGTCAAAGCGTTGCGAACGCCAGACGCGATAAAGTGCTTGATAAGCCAAACTTGCCCACCTCTTTTCAAAATTCGCTATCTATCATTATACGAAACTTTTGTAAAAAAAACTACCAACACGAAGGAACTCTCATTAACTTTTTTTACGACTTACGGCGGATACAAGAAATAATTCGTCTTGTGGTATAATTTGGTTATAGATGTTTAATAATAATTTTTAACTCACTAAAGGAGGAAACATCATGGGATTAATTAAAGCAGCAACAAGTACAATTGGTGGCGGTCTTGCTGACCAATGGCTAGAGATTATCGAACCAGATGATATGGGTGACACAACAGTAATGACAAAAGGTGTCAAAGTTAGAAAAGATAGTAAACGTGGATCCAACCGTAAAGGAACCGATGACGTAATTACGGATGGTTCAGTTGTTCATGTATATCCAAATATGATGATGCTTTTAGTTGATGGTGGAAAAATTATCGATTATACCGCAGAAGAAGGATATTATACTGTTCAAAATAATTCTGCACCATCCATGTTTAACGGTTCATTAAAAGCAGCCATTTCAGAAACATTTGACCGTTTCAAATTTGGTGGTGTGACCCCACAAAAACAACAAGTTTTCTATATTAATTTACAAGAAATTAAAGGCATTCGTTTTGGTACGTCTTCTCCGCTAAATTATTTTGATAATTTTTACAATGCGGAGTTATTTTTACGAACACATGGAACGTATTCTATTAAAGTAACTGATCCAATTTTATTTTACACAAATGCGATTCCGCGCAATAAAACACAAGTCGAAATCGATGATATTAACGAGCAATATCTAGCTGAATTTTTAACAGCCTTACAAGCAACTATCAACAAAATGTCTGCTGATGGCGAACGTATTTCTTATGTCCCTTCTAAAAGTATGGAACTAAGCAAATATATGAGTGATGTTTTAGATGATAGTTGGCGTGATTTACGTGGAATGGAAATTGTCGCTGTAGCAGTGGCAAGCATTTCTTACACAGATGATTCAGTTAAATTAATCAACATGCGTAACCAAGGTGCAATGTTAGGTGATGCCAACATTCGTGAAGGATTTGTACAAGGGTCAATTGCTAAAGGAATGGAAGCAGCAGGAAACAATCCTGGAGGCGCAGCACAAAGCTTTATGGGCATGGGTGTTGGGATGAATGCTGCTGGAGGTTTCTTTAATCAAGCTTCTCAAACGAATCAACAACAAATGCAACAGCAAGCAGCTAAACAAGAAAACACTTGGACTTGCCCAGATTGCGGTACTGAAAATACTGGAAAATTCTGTAGCAATTGTGGGACTGCAAAACCTGAAGCTAAAGCAGCAAGTGTTAAAATGAAATGTGCCTCTTGTGACGCAGTCGTTGATTTAACAAATGGCGTACCAAAATTCTGTCCAGAGTGTGGCAAACCATTCCAAGGAGTACCAATCTAAATTTAGGAGGTTGTTGGTATGGAAGTAATTACACATAAATGTCCGAACTGTGATGGTGCCTTAACTTTTGATCCTAGTGATCAAAAGTTTCACTGTCCCTATTGTTTAAGCGTATTCACAGAAGCAGAAGTGACGGCTTTTGAAGCTAGTCAAAAAGAAGCTCGTCTTGCAGATACAGATGATGTGACGGCACCCATTGAAGAAGAGCAAGAAGCCACCGATGACAGTGCTATGGATTTATTTCTCTGTCCAAGTTGTGGCGCAGAAATTGTAACGGATTCGACGACTGCTGCAACCTATTGTTATTTCTGCCACAATCCAGTCGTTCTTTCGGGGCGTTTGAGCGGAAAACTTTTACCAAATAAAGTCTTACCCTTTGCAGTAGAAAAAGAAGTTGCAACAGAAAATTTCTTAAAATGGGCACAGAAAAAATGGTTTGTTCCACGAGATTTTTTCAACAAAGATCAAGTAGAAAAATTAACAGGGGTTTATTTCCCTTATTGGGCGGTTGATGCAGAAGCAGACGGTGAACTTTCAGGAACGGCCACTTCCATACGAGTATGGCGAGTGGGCGATTTAGAATATACCGAAACTAAACAATATGATGTCTTGCGCAAAGGAAAATTATCTTTTAAAGAGTTAATTAAAAACGCCTTATCTAAAAATACGCAACAAAAAATGGTTGAAGGTGTTCAACCGTTTCAATTAGAAAAAGCCGTAGAGTTTAAAAATCAATATCTCGCAGGGTTTCAAGCAGAAAAACGAGATATTGAATACCCTGATATTGAAAATTCGGTACGGAATGAATTGGCAAATTATGGTGAAAACTTGTTGAGCAATTCCGTCAGTGGTTACACCAGCTTTAGACGAACCCATCAAAATTTTCAATTAACAAAAGAAGACAATCAGTATGTTTTACTTCCTGTTTGGTTAGTCACTTATCGTAGCAATGATCGCTCAAAAAAAGTTTTCTATTATGCGATGAATGGCCAAACTGGAAAAGTCAGTGGTGTCTTGCCAATTAGTTATAAAAAATTAGGTTTCACTACCGTGGGAATTTTTGCAGTGTTAGCTTCACTCTTTATGATTGCGGGGTATCTGATATGAAAAAATTCTTTTATCTCTTCACCCTATTTTTAGGTCTGTTTGTCTTTGTTGCTCCAAGTTATGCTGCAGAAGCAGTGAACGATGAAGCGGGATTATTTACTGAGCAAGAAATTCAAGAATTAAATCAATTAGCAGAAGAACTCAACGATAAAATTAAAGGTGAAGTTTTCATTCTTACCACTAATCGTAGCTATAGCGATCCAGAAGAATTCACCGATTTGTACCTAAGTAGCCAAATTGGAAATGATAATAATGGAATGGCCTTAATGGTCAATATGACTTATCGTGATTATCATATCTCTACTTCGGGAAACATGATTGATTATCTTACCGATCGACGAATTGAAAATATGAAAGAATCTATCCAAGAGTCTCTTTCAGCAGGAGATTACTTTACTGCCGCAAAAAATTATTTATCCGAAGCCAGTCAATATGTTTCTGATGGCGTACCTAGAGGCCATTATCGAATAGATCGTGAAACTGGTAAGATTACGTACTATAAAACCATAACCTTTTGGGAAGCTTTTTTTGCCTTACTTGCAGCAGCCATTCTTAGCACTGTATTCTTCTTTGTCATTAAGTCGAGATATCAATTAAAAATGGGTGGTTACCGCTATCCATACAATGAAAAATCTTCTTTAAAACTTAGTCAAAAAGAAGACCGTTTAACCAATTCTTTTGTCACTACCAGACGTATTCCTCGCAATACTTCAAGTGGTGGTGGCTCTGGTGGTGGCGGCGGTGGCAGCACGACTCATTCAACTGGTGGTGGTTCATTCGGTGGTGGCGGAGGAAAATTCTAAGAGAAGTCACATAGCCTTTCAAATATAATCCGAATTATCCATTAGCAATGCTAATTTTATAATAATTAGCATTGCTATATTAGTGATAGTTCGGTTATTTTTATTGATTATGATTGGCTTTTTTTGTAAATTTTCAGAATAATGACAATACTTAGAATTAGTGATATACTATCAAAAAATAAAGGAGTGGTCTTATGACAATTGATTGGAATAATTTAGGATTTGATTATATAAAAACACCTTGGCGCTTCATTGCTACTTGGCAAGATGGCACTTGGAATGAAGGCGAACTAACAGAAGATAATATCTTACATATTAGCGAATCTTCTCCAGCCTTGCATTATGGTCAACAATGTTTTGAAGGCTTAAAAGCATATGGTCGTAAAGATGGCGGCGTTAATTTGTTTCGCCCGGATGAAAATAGCAAACGTCTAAATCGTAGTGCGACACGTTTACGTATGCCACAAGTTCCAGAAGAATTATTTTTACAAGCAGTAAAAAAAGTTGTAAAAGCTAACCGCGAATTTGTTCCACCATATGGAACAGGAGCTTCATTATATATTCGTCCCTTACTAATTGGAGTTGGAGATATTATTGGTGTAAGACCTGCGGATAAATTTATTTTCACTGTTTTTTGTATGCCAGTTGGTCCATACTTTAAGGGTGGTTTAGCGCCCACAAACTTTATCGTTTCAGATTACGATCGTGCTGCGCCAAATGGTACTGGTGCAGCTAAAGTTGGTGGCAATTACGCTGCAAGTCTCCTTCCTGGTGAGGAAGCCCGTGAAAAGAATTTTTCAGATTGTATCTATTTAGATCCAGAGACACATACTAAAATTGAAGAAGTTGGTTCAGCAAACTTCTTCGGTATTACAAAAAACAATGAATTTATTACGCCAAAATCCCCTTCCATTCTGCCAAGTATTACTAAATATTCACTTTTATATTTAGCAGAACATACGTTAGGTTTGAAAGCTATTGAAGGTGATGTGCGTTTAGATGAATTAGATAAATTTGTCGAAGCAGGCGCGTGCGGAACCGCAGCTGTTATTTCACCAATTGGTGGCATTCAAACCCATGATGAGTTCCACATTTTTTATAGTGAAACCGAAGTAGGACCTGTGACGAAAAAATTATATGAAGAATTAGTAGGCATTCAATATGGTGATCGTCCAGCTCCAGAAGGTTGGATTTTTGAAGTAGAATAATCATTAGGACACTGTTATTTCAGTGTCCTTTTTTTGCTTACTACCAACAACTCTTGTTATACTAGGTTGTATTTAATTTATTTTGAAAGGATGAACGTTATGTCACATACATTTCCCAAGGATTTTTTATGGGGTGCGTCTATTAGTGCGCATCAAACAGAAGGTGCCTATCTTGAAGATGGCAAAGGTTTAAGCGTCCAAGATACCCGACCACGCGACAATCACGAAATTGCAGATTTTACTGTTGCTTCAGATCATTATCACCATTATAAAGAAGATATTCGTTTATTAGCTGAACTAGGTTTAGACGTCTTTCGTTTTTCGATTGCTTGGACGAGAATTTTTCCAAATGGACGTGGTGAAATAAATCAAGCCGGAATCGACCATTACAACGATGTAATTAACGAATGTCTAAAATACAACATCCAGCCTTTTATTACGTTGAATCATTTTGACTTACCACAAGCATTAGAAGATGAAGGTGGTTGGGCTGTTCGCAGTACTGTCGAAGCTTTTGCAACGTACGCTCAAACTCTTTTTGAAGCATATGGCGACCGCGTGAAAAATTGGCTAACGATTAATGAACCGAACATCATGTTGTTGGTGGACCAAAAAATTCTTGGAAAAGAAATTCCTTTACAAGAAAAATATCAACAATTTCATCATTTAATGATGGCCGAAAAATATGCATTCAAACTTTGCCATGAATTAGTTCCTGAAGGTAAAATTGGACCTGTTCCTAATATTTCATTGGTTTACCCTGCCACAAGCAAACCCACAGATAATCAAGCGGCACTTTATTTCAATAGTGTTCGTAATTGGGCTTACCTTGATTTCTCTTGTTTTGGTCGTTACAATGCTGTCTTTAAAGATTATTTGAACCAAAAAGGAGTAACAATTAGTTTTGCTAAAGAGGATGAAGAAATGATGCAGACGCATTTTCCTGATTTCGTGGCAATGAACTTTTATACTACGGTTACTGTAGAAAAACCTGTCAAAAAAGAGGGCATGTCTGATGGCATTAGCGATCAACAAAGTGAAGATATTATGGAATGGGGCTTTTATAAAGGTTACACTAATCCGTTTTTACAAAAAAATGAATTCAATTGGACGATTGATCCAGACGGCTTGAAGACAACGTTACAAACCTTATATGACCGCTATCATTTACCAATCATCATTACTGAAAATGGCCTAGGTGCTCGTGATGAATTAACCGCCGATGGAAAAATTCACGATAGCTATCGTATCAATTATTTAGAGCAACATATCGGACAATGTCTCCAAGCAATCGAAGCTGGTGTTGATTTATTTGGTTATAGTCCGTGGTCAGCAGTTGATTTAGTAAGCGTGCATGAAGGAATCAGTAAACGCTATGGCTTTATTTATGTGGATCGTACCGAAGATGATGAAAAGCAATTAGCTCGTTATAAGAAAGACAGTTTTTATTGGTATCAACAATTAATTCAAACAAAGCAAATCCCCTCATAGAAAGGAGTATTTCTAATGAATCGTGTTTTTCAGTTTTTAGAAACTAAATTAATGCCACCACTGAATAAATTAGCCAATTTAAGATTTATTCGTGCTATTATGCAAGCCGGGATTATTACCGTCCCTTTTACCATTGTAGGATCAATCTTTTTAATCATTAACAATTTACCGCAAATTATTCCTCCATTGGCGCCATTTTTTGAACAGACGCTTTTAAAATTCTCACCTTTATATAGTGTGATTACCACGATGTCGATTGGTTCGTTAGCCATCTTTTATGCTTTAGCCACAGCCTATTATTTAACTGAAAGCTATCGTCAAGAAGACAAGGAACTGAGCAGTTTTGTTGGGGCTATTTTAGGGTTATTTGCCTTCTTATTAACAATCATTCAAGTAGATATTACCAGCGATGGAGCGCAACTCATCCAACAAACGTCAGAGACTGCCATTATTTATAATGGGGTAGCTATGGGCGCTTGGATTACTCGCTTTGGTGGTATCGGAATTTTTATTGGTATTTTAACAGCCATTTTAGCCACGCAAATCTATCGGTTCTGCCTTCGTAAAAAACTAACTATTCGAATGCCAGAAGGGGTTCCTGATGGGGTTAGTAAAGCTTTTGCTTCATTGATTCCAGCGATTTTCATCGCTTTTACGATGCTAATAATTAATGGTATTTTAGCTACTTTCCACACAGATCTGCATGGTTTATTATCTAAACCATTTGAATTTGTAAAAGAACTAACGGGTTCATGGCTAGGGATTGTAGTAATTATGCTTTTAATCCACTTACTGTGGGCAGTCGGTGTACATGGTACAGCGATTATTAAAAACAGTTTTATTAATCCAATTTTATTAGTCTCATTAACAGAAAATATTAATGGCGGTAACAATATTTTTGCTGGTGACTTTACCAATATGTATATTTTCTTAGGTGGGGCTGGAAGTACATTAGGTTTAGTTTTACTGATGATGTTTGTCGCAAAATCAGATCAATTGAAGATTTTAGGTCGAGCAGCGATTTTACCAGGATTATTTAATATTAATGAACCGGTGATTTTTGGGGCACCGATTGTTTACAACCCCTACTTGATTATTCCATTTGTAGTGACACCAATTGTGAATGTCTCCGTTGCCTATTTTGCCACAGCTTTTGGTTTCGTTAATAAAATCATCTCTGGGATTCCTTGGATTTCACCGATTGGGATTGGCGCTTTTCTAGGAACTGGTGGTGATTATCGTGCAGTTTTAATTGCGTTTATTAATCTCGCTATTTCGATTATTATTTATTATCCATTTTTCAAAATGTATGACGGTAAATTATATGCAGAACAACAAAAAAACTAGTGATGACCACTAGTTTTTTTGATAGACTGAAATACGTTCTTGATTGTGTGTGCCTGTTTCAATTTCATCGACCACAGCAATTGCATAATCCGCATAACTGATATAACTTGCTCCTTCGGCATTTGCTGTAAATTCTTCTCCCGCTAATGCGTATTCGCCAGTTCGACTTCCTTCTGCTTGGAAATCAGCTGCTGGACTAATATAAACCCACTGTACATCGTCTCTTTTTCTCAATTCATCCAAAGCAATCGACATTTGTTCAGCTAATGGGAAAAACATTTCTGGAAAATCCGACGTATCTTTTAATTGAATCTTATGAGCAGCATCCATATACAGGCTACCTGCGCCCCCTACCACTATTAAACGGGTTTTCGTATGGCTTAAAACATCGGCTAAATGGATTAATGATGTTGTATGTTCGTTTAATTTTTCTGGATTCCAAACACCAAAAGCATCCACAACTGCATCAAATCCTTGTAAGTCCTCAGCTGTTAGTTCATAAAGATCTTTTTTCAATTCATGTTGTGCCTTTGTTTGATTGTCATGACGAACAACGGCAGTTACTTCAAATCCTCGATTAACTGCTTCTGTCACTACTTGGCTTCCTGTTTTTCCATTTGCTGCAATAACGGCAATTTTCATCTACTATTCCTCCAATAAAATTGTATTTTTTATTTCCTAACGTTATAATAACTCTAATAGTTACTAAAAGAAAGTAAGCACTTTGAAGTAACCTAGTTACTTTTCAGAAACTATTTTGAAAGGACGCTAAAAAATTATGGAAAAAAATTTACCTGACTGCCCTGTAGAAACCACGCTCCTACTTATAAGTAACCGTTGGAAAGTGTTAATTTTACGAGATTTAATGGATGGAAAAAAACGATTTGGTGAATTAAAAAAATCAGTAGACGGTATCTCACAAAAAGTACTAACAACCAATTTACGTTCAATGGAAGAACAAGGCTTAGTTTCCAGACAAGTATTTGCAGAAGTTCCTCCCCGTGTTGAATATGAACTTACACAAACGGGTTATAGTTTGCAGTCAGTTTTAGATAGCTTGTCTGACTGGGGCAGTAATTATCAAAGACAGTGCCAAAAAAATTAAGGCCCTGTCTATTTTTTATACTCTCGATAATAAAAAATCGCTAGTTGCGTACGGTCTCTAACAGCCACTTTATCGAGGAGTTGGCTGATATAGTTTCTGACTGTGCCTTCACTTAAAAAAAGCATTTGCGCAATTTCTTTATTATTTCTACCATTAGCAATTTGTATTAAAATATCTTCTTCTCTGTCTGTTAATTCAATAGATGACTTTCTTTCAGACGTTTCTTTTAAAATTGCGGATAATTTTCCGACCACTTCCGTACCAAAAACAGATTGTCCACTCATGACTGCTTGAATTGCAGGTACAATTGTTGCTAAATTTTGCTTAATGAGGTACCCTTTGACACCTATCTGAAGTGCTTCACTGATATATTCTTCATCAGAAAAAGTCGTTAACAACAAAATTTTGGCTTGCGGGTCAGCGTTTAAAATTAATTTAGCCGCATCAATTCCTGTTTTTTCTCCCATACGAATATCCATTAATACAACATCTGGCTGTATTTCTTGATAGAAACAAACAGCTTCTTCAGCAGAATGTCCCGTTTTAGGCACCTCAATCTCTTGAGTACTTTCCAGAATGGTTTTGAGCGATTCGGTCACTAAACGGTCATCATCAATCACCACCACACGAATCATGTTGTTCCCTCCTTAGGCAATATAATTGTTATCATAAATCCAGCATTACTGGCATTAATATGCAACTGACCACCAATTTCTTTTACTCGTTGTTGCATGCTTACCAAGCCTAAGCCTTTTGACATTTTATTCGTAACTTTTTGGCCATTATCTTTGATTCGGAAACGATAAAACGCTGGTAGGTCAGTTTCTTCAATAATAATGTGTGTGGCATTACTATGTTTCATGACGTTAGCTAAAGCTTCTTTAGTCACCAGTAACAGAACTCGGCTTTGTTGATTTGTTAATTGTTTCGATAAATTCCCTTGAATCGTAATTGGACAAAACTGAAACGCTTCTACTAACCGTTGCAAATTCTCTTGAAAGCCTAGCGAAGACTCATGCAAATCATGGACACTTTCGCGAACTTTATCCATCCCTGTATGAATGGTCTCTTTTAAAGAATGCAGTGGTTTTTTCAAGTCGTCCTCTTGAGCTAAGACTTCTAACGCCCCCATTTGTATAATAGCACTTGATAACAAATGACCCACATTGTCATGAATATCACGAGCAATACGATTACGTTCTTCCGCAATTTCTAATTGAATCATCGCTTGTTGCGTTGCTTGCAATTCTTCGTTTTTTTGTCGTAGAAGTTGTTCTTGCTCCCAGCTATCATCTTGTAAAACTAAATGATTTTGCATCAATTTCTCTTTATCCAAACAAATGGCATTAAAGAAATAAACGAAAATAAGCATGGTAATTACAAAGATTTTGGCAATTCCGCTATCTGCTATTAAAAAAACGGAACCACTACATAACACTAGCCAGGGTATTCCCAATAAGTGTGAACGATTCACCATACACCATGCTCCAGGTAAAAAATAGCTAAATTCTGGCCATTTAAAGCTCAAAAGATAGAACAGAGCCAGAGTCAAACCATGACCAAGCCAATTTTGTGATAGCAAAGTAGGTACTAATAAGATTACACTCACTAATAAAAATAAAACATCTATCGGTTGGAAATGTTCATAACTTAAAAATAAAAAACTAATAATTTGTAAAAAGAGATACAGCCCCCATACATTTCGATTATTCATACTATCCTCCTAAGAGATGACATTTGTCATATTCATTTTAGCATGTAGACACTGTTCCTTCTATGTTATTTCCTTTATAGTTACAGTAAAAAGAAAAGGAGTTTTTGCTGATGATTATCGAAATTCAAAATCTAGTCAAACGCTACGGCGATTTCGTTGCTCTCAATCATTTTAACTTGTCGGTAAAGCAAGGCACCATTTTAGGCTTATTAGGGCCCAATGGTAGTGGAAAATCAACAGCGATTCATTGTATGCTAAGTCTCTTAACCTATGATCGGGGGACCGTTAAATTATTCGATGAAGACATGAATCCTACCAAATATGATATCAAACGACGAATTGGAATTGTCCCTCAAGAAATTGCCGTATTCGCTGAATTATCGGTTGTTGAAAATATTGATTATTACTGTGGACTTTATGTGAAGGATAAAAAACAACGAAAACAATATGTCGAAGAAGTTATTCAATTAGTGGGCTTAGAAAAGTTCAAAAAATTTCATCCGCATCAGTTAAGTGGTGGGTTAAAAAGGCGTTTAAATATTGCTTGTGGTATTTCCCATAAACCAGAATTAATTTTTTTGGATGAGCCTACAGTTGCCGTTGATCCTCAAAGCCGCAACAAGATTCTTAGTAGTATTAAAGAATTAAATCATCAAGGCGCTACGATTGTTTATACGACACATTATATGGAAGAAGTTGAAATTCTTTGTGATCGCGTTGTAATTATCGATCAAGGTCAAGTAATTGCAGAAGGCACAAAAGAAGAGTTAAAAAATATGATTCGGACTGGCGAAAAGCTATTATTAGAAATCCCTTCGTTATCGCAACAACAAAAAACAGCTCTCGCAGCTATTCCTGGTGTACTAGACGTTGATTACGATCAAGTGACCTTAACATTAAATGTTGCCAACACCAAAGACACCCTTTTACCCATCTTAACTTATTTGGAAAATGAACAAGTTCCTTATGCAAATTTACACACGCAAGAAGCTACATTGAACGATGTTTTCTTAGAAATTACTGGAAAAGAATTACGAGACTAGGGAGGTGATTGCATGTTTTGGCATTTGTTTTACTATCGCTTAAAAATACTCATTACAAATTTACCACTTATTTTTTGGACGATGGTTTTTCCTATTTTATTAGGCTTACTTTTTATGGCTGCTTTTAGTAACTTAGATCAAGCAAATTTGCTCAATCAATCTGCTATCGGGATTGTCAGCGAAGAAGATACTTCTGAATTTGAAACTATGCTTAACTCCTTACAAACCGACGAGGGTGAATTATTCACCGTTTCGCATCTTTCAAAACAAGAAGCAACGACACAATTAACGAATGATAAAATAATCGGTTATTATGAATTTGATAAAGCAGACATTCAATTATTTATCAATCAAAATCATATAGAACAAACTGTTCTATCCGAATTTTTAAGTCAATACTTACAAATTCAAGACAAAGTTACTGTCTTGTTAAATGCAGGTGTGAATCCAGAAGAAATTCATGCACAACTTGTAGCCAATGAGGATTTTATTACGGAATCTAAAGAACGTTCCTTTAGTCAAAGTAACTTCTATTTCTTCGCTTTACTTGGTATGACCATCTTAAATGGCTTCATTTGGGGGCTAGGCAATACCAATGATCAACAAGCGAATCAATCAGCAAATGGCATTCGAATTTGTCTCTCACCTCGCAATAAATTTGTCGTTTCTTTCGCTAATTTACTTGCTAGCTTTGTTTTATTTTATTTACAATCTCTGGTAGTGCTTGGTGTCTTCCACTTTATTTATCGGGTTGATTTTGGTAATAATTGGGGATGGATTTTCTTATTAATTGCGATTGGTTCATTGAATGCCTTGAGTTTTGGTACGTTAATGGGTAATTTTTCTTCTAAAATTTCATTTGATCAAAAAATTACGATTGGAACGACACTGACGATGGCGATGAGTTTTCTTGCCGGAATGATGGGTACCGAATCTATCAAATACTGGATTAGCCAAAATCTTCCATTACTAGGTAAAATTAATTTGGTGAATTTAATTAGTGAAGGATTTTATCAATTGTATTATTACCAATCTTTACAACCCTTTTATCATAACCTGTTGTGGTTAGCTGGATTTACTGTCGTCTTCTTTCTGAGCAATGTCTATTTTGAAAGGAGAGTTTCTTATGATCATCTATAAAACGATTATTAAACTGTTAAAAGCAAATAAAGGCGCATTATTGTTAGGTATCGCGATTACGATGTTTATTACCTTTACTCAATCTGGACAAATCCGTGACGAACAAACGACCCTGCAAACAGCGAAAATTGTGATTCTATCCCAGGATGACTCACCACTCACACAATCTTTAATTGACTATTTAAAAGAAGAACAACGAGTCGTTACACTGGAAGATACTTCTCAACGGGCGTTAGATGATGCTCTTTATTTTGGAAAAACAGATTATATTTTGACAATTCCCGACTCTTTTACAACGTCTTTAACAAATGGTAAAAAACCACATGTAACGATTCAAACTAAACCCGGAACCTATACTAAAACCTTGGTTAATACAACAATCAATCAGTTTTTAAACACCTATTTACTTTATCAGAAAGCTCAACCTGCACTTTCTCAACAAACAGTGTTAGAGCAAACAACCCAGACATTAAGTCAAAAATCAACAGTGACATTAGATCCTACCTATACTCAAAAAGTGAATCAAAGTATCGGTGCTCGTTTTATTAATCTATTGGCTTACGGTTTGTTTTCAACTATTTTCTCTGCTTATGGTCTCGTTAATTTGGCCTTTAATCGACCAGAAGTAAAAATGAGAAACAGCTGTTCACCCGTTTCACGAAGAAGTTTTTCTCGAAAAATTTCTTTAGCTACAATTAGTTATTCCTTTCTCGCAACTATTGGTTTTAGTAGTTTTATTATCTATATTTCAAAATTAAGAGATCCTCAGATTATTGGTTTATTCAGTATCAGTATCTTTGCCTTCTTTTTAGCAATGGTTACTTTTTCAACACTAATCACAAATCTTGTTAAAAGTAGCGAAACTATCAGTGGTGTGAATAATGTGTTTATTCTTGGTAGTTGTTTTATTAGTGGTGTCTTTGTTCCGTCTGAATTTTTACCAGATATCGTCAATAAAATTGCGGCCTTTACTCCAACTTATTGGTTTGTGCAAAGTAATATGTTAATTGGCGAATCGATTACTTACAATCAGAAATTTTTTGAAGCAATCGGATTGAATCTTCTGGTATTATTTGCTTTTTCAGCAGTTTTTATGGTACTTAACTTAATGAATATGCGAGAAAAAAGTTTGACTTCACTTATCTCCCATAAACGAACCACACGCTAAACGAAAAAACTCCAAACTAGTGAGAAATAACGTCTATCCACAACCAAATAGTTGGTGGATGTCTTCTCATATAGTTTGGAGTTTTTTATTTGTATTGAAAGGTTACATTATTATTCGCCTTTTTTCCAAAAGTCAGTGATGGCACCTTTGGCTGAACTAGACACGATATGTGCATATTTACCAAGCGCTCCACGAGAATGCAATGGCGGAATCACTACTGTTTCACGACGTTTAGCTAATTCTTCATCAGAAACTTTCATGGTAAGTTCTTTGGTATCTTGGTCAACGACAACGATATCTCCCGTTTGTAGAAGTGAAATTGGTCCGCCATCTTGAGCTTCAGGAGCAATATGTCCTACAACCAAGCCATACGTTCCACCAGAGAAACGACCATCTGTTAATAAGGCAACTGTTTCGCCTTGTCCCTTCCCAACGATCATACTAGATAGAGACAACATCTCTGGCATACCAGGTCCACCTTTTGGTCCTACGTAACGTACCACAACTACATCTCCATCGACAATTTCATCAGTTAATACTGCTTGAATCGCTTCTTCTTCTGTATTAAATACTTTGGCAGGTCCTTCATGACGACGAACTTTTACCCCAGATACTTTCGCAACTGCGCCATCAGGAGCTAAGTTACCGTGAAGGACGATTAATGGACCATCTTTACGTTTTGGATTTTCTAATGGCATGATTACTTTTTGACCTTCTTTTAATGAAGGAACTTCTGCCAAGTTTTCAGCAATTGTTTTACCAGTTACCGTTAAACAGTCGCCATGTAAGAAACCATTCTCATATAGATATTTCATAACTGCTGGTACGCCGCCAACTTCATATAAATCTTGGAATACATATTGTCCACTTGGTTTTAAGTCTGCTAAATGTGGTACTTTTTCTTGGAAATCATTAAAGTCATCTAAAGTTAAGTCAACATTCGCTGCATGTGCCATTGCCATTAAGTGCAAAATTGCGTTTGTTGAGCCACCTAATGCCATAACAACAGTAATTGCATTTTCAAATGATTTACGTGTCATGATATCTTTTGGATAAATTCCTTTTTCTAATAATTTTAAAACGGCTTCTCCAGCTGCTTCAACGTCACGTAATTTTTCTTCGGTTGTTGCTGGATGAGAAGAAGATCCCGGTAAACTCATGCCCATTGCTTCGATTGCAGATGCCATGGTATTTGCTGTATACATACCGCCACATCCACCAGGTCCAGGACACGCATTACATTCAATACGACGAACTTCTTCAGCAGTCATATCGTTATGGTTCCATTTACCAATCGCTTCAAATACTGATACTAAGTCAATATCTTTACCATCTAAATTTCCTGGTGCAATCGTACCTCCATAAACGAAGATAGAAGGGATTTCAGTGTTAGCAATGGCAATCATACAACCTGGCATGTTTTTATCACAGCCGCCAATTGCAACAAAGGCATCACAGTTATGACCACTAATCGCCGTTTCAACTGAATCTGCAATAATATCACGTGAAGGTAGCGAATAACGCATACCTGGTGTTCCCATCGCAATCCCATCGGCAACTGTAATCGTGCCAAATTGTACTGGCCAACCACCAGCGGTAATAACTCCTTTGCGTGCTAATTTTCCTAAATCATGGAGATGAATATTACAAGGAGTGTTTTCTGCCCATGTACTAATAACGCCTACTATTGGTTTTTTAAATTCCTCATCGTTCATTCCTGTTGCTCGTAGCATAGCACGGTTCGGTGACTTGACCATACTATCATACACATTACTTCTAATTCTAATATCTTTTTTTTCTTCACTAGACACGTTAAAACGCTCCTTTCGAGATGCTCTCTAATGGTTTTATTATATTCTAACATAAATATTAAATTCTACTATAAATAAAGTAAAAAAACAATGAATAATTTACTTGCCAAAAATAGATTTTCATGAAAAAATAAGCATTGTATTAAATTTTCAAAATCGAAAGGAATAATCGTTATGCGAGAAGACATTAAAATAAACGACCGCGCTGCAATTATCGGCGACAAAATCATTGAACAACTTCAAACTGTCCATGATCATGAGATTGGATTAGATATTTATAATTTAGGTTTCATTTATGAAATTAATTTAGACGAAAGTGGACACTGTGAAGTCGTTGTAACATTTACAGGAATTGGTTGTGACTGTATTGAAGCAGTCCCTGAAGAAATCAAATGGGCACTAATGCAGCTTGATGAAATCAATGACGTTACCGTTAAGATTGTTTGGTCTCCTGCTTGGAAAATGACTCGTATCAGCCGGTTCGGTCGTATTGCTCTAGGTATTAATCCTAAATAAAAAAACAGATTGAGAAAATTCTCAATCTGTTTTTTTAACGAATCTCCAACAATTGTAACGTCCGTTCATCATATTTCCCATCAAAAAATTTATCCAATACTTCTTGAAAAAGCGAATCATCATCCACTAAAGCAAAAAGTGTCATCGAAGAATGTAGTTTACGATCATCTGGTTTGCCAAAAATTTCTCTAGCAGATGCAACTTGTGGCAATAAGGCTCTGGTAATTTCTTTTAAATTTTTTCCGAGTAGTGGATGATTCAAAAAGGCAATTGCTTCTGGTAGAGAAGTCATTCCGTAATACTCGGCCATCGTACTTTTTCCGAGGCCTTTTAATTGTGGAAAAATATACCACATCCAATGGCTCTGTTTTTTTCCATTTTGGATTTCTGACAAGGCATTAGCATAGTCTTCCTGATGCTTTGTAACAAACCGATTCAAATTGTACGTATCAGACATCTTCTTTCCTCCTTCGTATGAAACAAAAAAACCTAGAAAACTTGAATATTCAAGCATCCTAGGTTTAAAATCATTGACAATGATTATTTTACAGTTACAGAAGCGCCAACTTCTTCTAAAGTAGCTTTTAATGCTTCAGCTTCGTCTTTAGATACGCCTTCTTTAACAGCTGATGGAGCACCATCAACTACAGCTTTAGCTTCTTTCAAGCCTAAGCCAGTTGCTTCACGAACTGCTTTGATAACTTTAACTTTTTGATCGCCAGCTGCAGTTAATTCAACAGTAAATTCTGTTTGTTCTTCTTCAGCAGCGCCACCAGCAGCAGCTACAGCTACAGGAGCAGCAGCAGATACGCCAAATTCTTCTTCGATAGCTTTAACTAAGTCGTTTAATTCTAAGATTGTCGCGCCTTTTAGCTCTTCGACAATGTTTTCAATGTTCAATGCCATTTTTGTTTTCCTCCATTATAGGTAAGTTTTATAGTTTAATTAATTGTGGATCATGCGGCAATTAAGCTGCATCTCCGTCTTCTTTTTCTGCGACTGCATTGATAGCGTAAGCCACGTTGCGGACTGGCGCTTGTAATACAGATAAAAGCATAGATAAAAGACCTTCGCGGTTTGGCAATTTCGCCAATGCAGTAATTTCTTCCAATGAAGATACTTTGCCTTCGATGATACCGCCTTTGATTTCTAATGCTTTTGCGTCTTTCGCAAATTCATCGATGATTTTCGCAGGTGCGACTACATCGTCGTTACTGAAAGCGACTGCTGTTGGGCCAGTGAATACTTCATTCATGCCTTCTAGACCAGCTGCTTCAGCGGCACGTGAAAGGATAGAGTTTTTGATAACTTTCATTTCCACGTTAGCTTCACGCAATTGTTTACGTAAACGAGTTACTTCATCAACAGTTAATCCACGGTAGTCTACAACTACTACAGAAGCTGCTGCTTTGAATTTTTCACTCACTTCTTCAACAATCGCTGCTTTTTTAGCGATAGCTGCTTCACTCATTATTTAAATTCACCTCCTGGTTTTGATGGAAGAGTTTTTCTTCTCAAAAGACAATAAAAAACTCTATGCCACCGTAGACATAGAGGGACAATTGAAGTTTCTCAATAAAGTCCTCGGTAGGAATTATGACTGACGTCACCTACTGTCTTCGGTACAGTTAATTATTAACCTCAAACACCTTACCATAAGAAAGGTGTTTGAGTCAACTATTTTTATTTATTTTCTAATTTTTTAGAAAGAAGCTGAATCTACATGTACACCAGGACCAAACGTAGTTGTCACTGTGATGTTTTTCATGTAAGTTCCTTTAGCTGCTGATGGTTTAGCTTTCACTAATACATCATGGATAGTTTTAAAGTTTTCAACAAGTTTTTCGTTGTCGAATGATACTTTACCGATTGGAACATGAATGTTTCCGTTACGGTCTACACGGTAAGTTACTTTACCAGCTTTTACTTCGTTAATTGCTTTAGTAACGTCCATTGTAACAGTACCAGTTTTAGGGTTAGGCATTAAACCCTTAGGCCCTAATACGCGTCCTAATTTACCAACTTCAGCCATCATATCAGGTGTTGCTACTACAACGTCAAAGTCGAACCAGCCACCTTGAATTTTTTGAGCTAAGTCAGCTTCGCCTACGTAATCAGCTCCAGCAGCTTCTGCTTCTTTCGCTTTTTCGCCTTTAGCGAATACTAAAACTTTTTGAGTTTTACCAGTTCCGTTTGGTAGAACCACCGCGCCACGGATTTGTTGATCCGCTTTTTTAGGGTCTACATTTAGACGGTAAGCAACTTCAACAGTTGCGTCGAATTTTGCAATATTTGTGTCTTTTGCTAATGCTACTGCTTCTTCAACTGAGTAAGCTTTTGTTGCATCAACTTTTTTTAATGCATCTTGCATTTTTTTGCTTTTTTTAGCCATTTTGTGTTTCCTCCTTGATGTGGTTATAACGGTAGAACCTCCCACGTGTTCTCTATCTTTCAATACAGAGCCAACTGAGAAGCTACTTCCTTAGGTTTCAGTGCAAAAATTATTCTACAGTGATTCCCATGCTTCGTGCAGTTCCTTCAACCATGCGCATAGCTGCTTCAACGCTAGCTGCGTTTAGGTCTTCCATTTTCAACTCAGCGATTTCTTTGATTTGATCGCTAGTAACTTTAGCAACTTTATTTTTGTTTGGTTCACCTGAACCTTTGTCAATTTTTGCAGCTTTTTTCAATAATACTGCTGCTGGCGGTGTTTTTGTAACGAATGTGAATGAACGGTCTTCGTATACAGAAATAACAACCGGAATAATTAAACCTGCTTGATCAGCTGTACGAGCGTTGAATTCTTTCGTGAATCCCATAATGTTCACACCCGCTTGACCTAATGCAGGACCTACTGGTGGAGCTGGTGTTGCTTTACCTGCAGGAATTTGCAATTTAACTAGTTTTTCTACTTTTTTTGCCACGAGACATACCTCCTTGAGTCCGTGATGTGGTTAATTGGAGATCCAAATTTCTCCTCCCACTTGTTTCAGCGCACACAAAACAATGCGTCTTAATGCACACTTGAACATTATAGCAAAGACCTAAAAAATAGCAAGGATTTTGATGCACTTTTTTCATTTTTTTCATAGAGACTTTCTTTTTTATTTTTCGAAGCATATACTAAATACAAAAAGAGGTGCTACATGAAACGATTATTTTTAATGGTAAGTTTATTTTTGTTATCTGCTTGTAGCCAAAAAATGCCCTCCGCTACAGTATCTTCTATTGAAGAAACACAAACAACCTCCAGTGTTGAAACAAAAACCGCAACCCCTACCCTATTTATTCATGGTTACGCGGGGGGACCTTCTTCATTTGGACACTTAATCCAACGTATGGAAGACAATCAAATCGCTAAAAAAGAAATGATTTTAACCATTACCAGTGAAGGAAAGGTTGAAGTTGAGGGAGAATTATCAGGAAAAGAAACAAATCCGATGATTCAAGTCTTATTCGAAGATAATGAAAGCCATGAATGGAACCAAGCGGAATGGATTCGAACAGCCTTAGCCTATTTAAAAGAAACTTATGCTATTGAGCATGTTAATTTAGTTGGCCATTCAATGGGTGGTGTTAGTAGTCTACGTTATTTAGGAACTTATGGCAGTGATATGTCCGTGCCTCAGGTGGAAAAATTTTCGGCGATTGGTGCGCCATTTAATGATTTTATCGATACTAGCAGTATTCAGACAATCGATGATTTATTGGAAAATGGACCTACGGAATTTTCCACACGTTATCAAGATTATCAAGCGATGATGGCAACGATGCCTCAATTTTCTACCCAACTCATTGGTGGTCAACTTAGCGAGACTGATTTTAGTGATGGAACCGTTCCTTTAACTAGTGCATTAGCGGTTTATTCGTTATTGAAAGAACAGCAAATGTCTGTTGATTACACCATCATTACAACAAATGCGCAACACAGTCAATTGCATGAAAATACCGAAGTCGATCAATTGTTGCAACAATTTCTATGGAATGATTAATAATTAGGAGGGAAAAAATGTCTGTCATTGTTTTAGGTAGTTTAAATATGGATATTGTCATGAAAACCAATCAGTTACCTGTGATTGGCGAAACCTTATTAGGAGAGCATGTTGACTATTTTATTGGTGGAAAAGGTGCCAATCAAGCTGTTGCGGCAGCACGCACGAATACTGCGACAACTTTAACTGGGCAAGTCGGCACAGATGCTTTCGGTGAAAAAATTTTAACAGCATTAAAACGAGAAAATCTACATTTACAAGTGACTCAAACAGCGATCCCCACAGGAATTGCAGCGATTTTCAAATTACCAAACGATAATGCGATCGTGGTTCTGCCAGGAGCAAATGCTGATTTTACAATTGATGTGAAAGCGACAAATGCTTGGGATGATGCATCTATTTTTCTGACACAATTAGAAATTTCTTTAGCCACGGTTCAAGAAGGCCTGCAATTAGCTAAAGCAAAAGGCTTAACTACGATTGTTAATCCTGCGCCTTTTCATTCGGCTATTGTCGAGATGTTGCCTCTAATTGATATCATTACACCCAATGAAACCGAATTCGCCCAATTAATCGGGCAAGAATTAACTTCTGACAAAGAGTTAGAAGCAGCGATGTTAACGTGGAGTGCTCAACATGCCACACGTTTAATTGTTACACGTGGCAGTCAGGGAACGTCATTTATAGCCAACAATGCTATCCAAACAGTGCCCGCATTATCAGTTGCAGTCGTCGATACAACGGGAGCGGGTGATACCTTTAATGGTTTATTCGCAGCTGAATTAGCAGCAGGAAGCAATTTCGCTCAAGCTGTTCGCTTTGCTACCATTGGTGCCTCTTTATCTGTACAAAAATTAGGCGCTCAAAGTGGTATGCCGTCTCGAGAAACAATTCTTCAACATATGTAACATAAAAAGGCAAGTTTCTCATTGGAGAAACTTGCCTTTTGTGTTTGTTTACGCACGAATTATCTCTTCTGGTTTTTTTGAAGAAATAAAAATCATTTAATTTTGAGTTTTCATTGTAGCACAGTCCCACTATAAAAGAAATATTTTTCAAAATAGTAGCAAAATAGTTTCATGAAAACGAAATTTTTTTACGATTGTTTTGCTAGAATTTTTTCTGTTAAGCGTTTAGCAGTTGGTGTAACAGCTAAACCGCCTTCTGCTGTTTCACGAAAAGTAGCTGGCATTTGGCGTCCTACTTGATACATCGCTTCAACAACTTCATCTGGTGGAATCACACTTTCAATCCCTGCTAACGCCATATCTGCTGAAATGAACGCTTGCGAAGACCCTAGCGCATTTCTTTTCACACAGGGTACTTCTACTAAACCTGCTACTGGATCACAAATGAGCCCCATCATATTCTTTAGCGTAATCGCAACAGCCTGTGCGGATTGATGAGCGTTTCCACCTTTTGCTGCCACTAAAGCAGCTGATGCCATAGCACTGGCTGAACCTACTTCTGCTTGACAGCCACCTTCTGCACCCGATATTGACGCATTATTCGCCATCACTAACCCAAATGCACCGGCAGTAAATAAGAAATCTAATTGTTGTTGACGAGACATCATTAATTTTTCACGACACGCCATCAACACTCCTGGCACAACACCGGCGCTTCCAGCAGTTGGCGTTGCACAAATCAACCCCATTTTAGCATTGACTTCATTGACGGCAATGGCATTCCGAACTGCCATTAAAATAGTTTCACCGCTTAAAAAGTCCCCTGCTTCAATATAAGCATTCATTTTAGGAGAATCGCCACCAGTTAGTCCCGTAACAGAAGTAACACCAGCTACCCCCTCTTCCACAGAACGCTCCATCACTTGTAAATTGCGTTCCATTAATTCGATGATTTGTTCACGTGTCCGTCCAGACATTTCAATTTCTGTCACAATCATTAACTCTGCAACAGACGGATACTCATAACTTTGTTGCACTAATTCTTCAATTGAAAAAAACATGGTTTTGCTCCTTTATCCAAAATATGAGGCATTATAAATAGAATCCAAGGCACGAATCTGTTCTAAAATTGCTTCATTACGTTCATCTACTTCAATAATCATAATCGCTTTTTCACCTTTTGACTCACGTGTAACTGTCATGGTTCCGATATTAACCCCCGCACTTGATAACAACTGACTAACTTTAGCAATCATCCCTGGCACATCTTGATGCACAATGATAAAAGTCGGTACACCTAAAGAAAGAGATAGCTTAAAGCCATTTAATTCAGAAATTTGGATATTGCCACCACCAATTGATTTTCCAGTAACGGTTAATTTGCGATCACCTTTCGTAATTTTCATTTGGACCATATTCGGATGCTCTGCTTTTTCTTGTTTTGGTACAAATAATACTTCCATGCCATTCTCATGGGCAATTTTTAATGAATCAGCTAATTGGGGATCATCGGGTTCCATACCCAATAACCCACCCACTAACGCAATATCTGTTCCATGTCCACGATACGTTTTTGCAAATGATTCATATAAATAAATATCTACGGTATCTGGTTGTTCACCAAAAATTTTACGGACAACCTTGCCAATTCGTGCCGCACCTGCTGTATGCGAGCTACTCGGGCCAACCATGATGGGCCCAATAATATCAAAGACACTGCGATATTTTAATTGTTCCATGTTTCCACCTCATCTATTTCATTGAAATTAAGCCGCAAATTCGATTAACGAGGCATAACATCTGCTGGAATAGCAGATTGATACCCTTTGTTGCCGACTGTTTGTTTGTGCTCTTTTTTTGCTTGTTCAATTAATTCTGGTTTTGTTAATAAATCATACGCTGTGGTTGCAATAACTTTACCCGCTGCAAGCAATCCTTTATGTGCAACAGATGATTTCCCATTAGCCACCCATTGCCAACAATGTGGTGGTGTTCCCTGAGGTTCACAGCCAATAAATACTTGTGCTGTGGGACACACCCAGCTGACATCTCCTACATCAGTTGAACCCGATGTTGCTTCTGAAAAAGCTAATGGCTGAATCTGTTCGCTCACAGGTAATGAACCTAAATATTCCGCTTCCTCTTCAGATAACTTTGGATCAATCGTTTTTGCTCGTGCAATTAATGCTGCTTTAGCAGGTTCTGTTAAGGTGTCGTAATACCGTTTCGCGTATGCTTGATCTTCTTTCGTTAAATCAAGCGAACCATATTGCTCCAAATTTTCTTGCATAACAGTTGTCACTGCTTGATTAGGCAAATAGTTATAACAAGCTGAATCAAAAACCATTTCTAATTCTGTTTCAGTCATTAAGGCTGCTCCTTGCGCAATTTTATTGACGCGTTGATAAATTTCATGTGCTTGTTCAATTTTTGGGGCCCGAATAAAATAATACAAACTAGCTGACGGCTGTACAACGTTCGCTGATTCGCCTCCCGCATCCATAAAGGCATAATGAACACGTCCTTCATCAATGATATGCTCACGTAAAAATTGGATGCCGATATTCATCAACTCAGCCGCATCTAATGCACTACGGCCATGTTCAGGAGCGGCGGCGGCATGGGCAGAAATCCCTTTAAAATTATAATATATTTGATAGACAGCTAAACTACTGATCGCCCATGCTCCACTAATATCCATTGGGTGCCAAGATAACGCCACATCGACTTCATCAAACAAGCCATCTCTTGCCATAAAGGCTTTTCCATATCCACTTTCTTCTGCAGGGCAACCAAATAATTTAATGGTACCTGACAATTGATTTTCTTCCATATAATCTTTAATACCTACTGCACCCGCTAATGCACCTGTACCTAATAAATTATGACCACAACCATGGCCATTGCCACCTTGCACTTCGGGTTTTGGCTCAGCTAAATCAGCGACTTGACTCAAATTACCTAATGCATCGTATTCTGCTAAAATGCCAATCACCGGTTTACCTGAACCATACGTTGCCACAAAGCAATGTTCCATATTGGCTAATCCTTTTTCAATTGAAAAGCCTTCTTCTGCCAACACTTCATAAAATGGCTGTACAGATTTTTCTACAGCGAATCGTGTTTCTGGCGTTCCCCAGATTGTATCTGCTGCATTTGTAAATAGTTGTTTTTTTTCTTCAATTAATTCACTAATTCGTTCTTTTGCTTCGACCATTATTCTGCTCCTTTTTTCAATCCAAAGACAACTGTTAATCCACATAATACACTTGCTAACGCCATAAAGCCAAATGACATGGTAAATGAACCACCACCTATTTTAATCAGCTGACCTAATATTAAGGGTGCTAAGAAACCACCTAATGTTCCACCAGTATTAATAATGCCAATTGAAGAACCGATAATAGACGCATCCATCAGCTTATGTGGTAGGGTAAAAATTGCTGTAAACGCACTAACAGAAATCATACTGACTAAAATTAACGCCACCATCGATAAAATCAAATTTGTTGATAAAACAAATCCTATTACTAAACCAGCTGATAAAAGAGTAGCACTTAATATAAAGATTCGCTCTTTGCCTAAAAATAATTTGGATAGCAAGACACCTGCAAACATCGTAGCAATTGTTTGAAAAATCGCATTAAATACTAATAAATAGCCAATTTATGTAATCGATAGTCCAAATTTTTGTGCTAAAATAGTTGGCAACCATGACATATTTCCGTAAAGCAAAAAGTTTAATAATAACATCGCTACAAATAATACAATTACGTTTCGATCTGAAATAACTTGAGAAAAAGGAATTTTTTTACTACTTACTGTGACATCACTCGTTGCATCTTTTGGTACAAAAATACCTACTAAAATCATAGACACGAGAAATAGTCCCCCTAAACCGAGATAGCCGTAACGCCAATTAGCATTAATCAAATTGGTTCCTAATGTAAAAGCTAAAATTCCTCCAATACCAGAAGTTGATAAAATAATCGATTGAATAAATGTTCTTTTATCTGGTTGAAAATTACTTGCTACAGCTTTCGTCACACTGGGTGGATAACCACCATGACCAATTCCTGCAAAAAAGCGAATTGCTACAAATAACATTAAGCTACTCACCGCACCAAAAGCAAATGAAAATAAAGAAATAACACCTAAAGAAAGCATCAATACTTTTTTTGCCCCGATTTTGTCTGCTAACCACCCTCCAGGAATTTGCATCAACGAATAACCTAAAAAGAAAAAGGACATGATTAAACCTGTTTGACCAGCATCTAAATTGAAGTCTTGAGCCATGGGGATAACGGCTGTAGAAATCATACTTTTATCCATATAAACCATTGAATAACCTGCCATTAATGCCAATACGATTCCTAAACTACTTTTTTTCTCCACGGTTTGATTCATCGTTTTTTCTACTTCCATCGTTTCACTTCCTCCGTTTCTATTCTGATACTTCATTTTACAGAAAACGTATCCAACGATATAAGTTCTTTTTTATTATTTTAAGCCTTTTTTTATACGTTAATTTATTCACAATAAAACATATCATAAAAAAAGCCGTCACTTTTCAATCGAAAGTGAACGACTTAAAGCATAATAGGCGACACGCATTAAACGAAAGCGCTTCTTTGATGGCAGATTCTTCCGTCATTTCTTTAATTTCTGCTTCAAAACGCAGCATAATTTTCTTTTTCAAATACGCAACCATTTCTTCATCCATTTCGGACAGCCCACCTAAGCGAAGCCAATCATTATAAATTCCCCCATGGTCTTTATCTAACGAATAACTTTTTACTAAATAAGTCATGGGTTTGATCGCTTGCATAGTTAAAACAAGTTCAATTGCTTGATACTGTAAATAATTCGCATTAATCGACATGGTAGGATTAATATAGGAAGGATTTGTTAATAAAACGCGTAGTTCATCGCCTTTTTTACAAACAAAAACTTGCTCATTTTGATAGATAATCTCTCCTTGTAGTTTATCTAATAATTGAAGTGCTAGATAGACCGGTCGCTTCAATGAATAGACCAAATACAAAGACAAGCTATTGCCTTGTTTCTTAGGATAATAAGATTCACTATTTAACCAAACACTGATACCATCTACTTTATTTGCCAATCCGAACCACTCTTTCATAAACAGCGCCGCTCGGAAAAAGGTACCTGCAAAAATTTCCCCTTCACCTACTAAGGTATCCCAATCCGTTAAATAAATTTCTCCTGTTAAATGATACGTGGATAATAACTGTTGTAGCAGCTGCAAATTGTGCTTTTGATAATCTTGAATAGATAATTGCTCTTCATTTCCCACTACTGCAGTTGGATTAGCATGATAGCTAAAAAAGGTTATCGAAAAAGCTTCGGAAACGAGATGAGAAAAAAAGTTTGCTGTTGACTGATACCTTTCAGGAAAATATAAATCTCCTACACACAGACCGATTTTAGCCTGTGATAGCTGTGCGTTAAGTTCTTGATAAAAACGTTTAAACCAGTAATTCTGATCAGAATTACTCGTAATAGTCCATTCAAAATACCATTTTGAGAGTTCTTTCGTTCCGAATTTTTTCACCAATTGACGGATAAATAAACATTGCTGCTGATACCAGGCTGCCACTTCATCTTCTAATGTAGGTAGCTCAAAAACAATTATCGGGGTTTTCCCTTGCTTCATAATATATTCAAACAATAGATTATTCTGCTGATAATCTGAAAAAACGGTTAAATATTCGGTCCCTCTTTGCTCATAACAAAAACCATCGACTCGAATAAAATCAAACATTAGTTCATTTAAAGCTTCTGCTAGATCATTTTGACATTCTGCTCTTAACCAATTCGTCGCTTTTCCCATATTTAATATTCGTTTGGGTGAAACGAAAGGATTGGTGGGTTCTGCTAAAGAAAAAGTATGCTGTCGTTCTTTTTTTATTTCGAATTCATCACTATCGTTCTCAATCAAATATTTCGCTAACACATCTATGGTCGTTTCTCGATCCAATACACTCCATTGCTCTTTTGCTTTCGGTTGTTCTACCGCATGTTTTTGCATACGAAACTGTTTAGGAGTCATTCCGTAACGTTCTTTAAATGATTTATGAAATGATTTACTACTTGAAAATCCATTGTTTAGCGCCACCTTTAAAACAGATGTCGTACTATAACGCAATTCTTCTGCCGCATGTTCCAAACGAATAGCCTTAACATACTCTCGAAACACGACGCCCGTTTCATCTTTAAATTTTTTTGATAGATAATTATAAGACAAATACGACTCTTTGGCTAATTGCTCTAATGACAACGGTTGAGTATACTCGCGTTTCACCGTTTCAACGATAACCTGAATATCTTCATTGATAATTTCTTTTAACGGTTGATCTCCTTGTTGGAACTGGCTACGTAAATAAGCAAGCAATGTAAAAAATTTCTCACAAATTATAAATTCTTGGTTTTCTGTTGGATTAAAATAGGTACTGACTAATGCCATCAATTGGGCCCGTATTTTCGCAAATTGACGATCTTGGTAAACTGGATGTTCTGAAGCCATCGTATTACAAATAAAAACTGGTACCCACTGTATTCCAAGTTGTCGCTCAATTTCTTTGCGATGAATTTCTAAAACTACGACAAGTGATTCCTCTTTAAAAGAAATTTCACAGGACTCAAACGCATTGATAATCAGTAAATCTTCTGCTCGCATCGTATAGTCTAATCCATTTTTACGTACGACTATTTCTCCATGTAAACCTAATAAAAGTTTGATAGTATCTTCTTTTTTCACTACCCAATAATGTCCTTTAACTAACTTTACTGTAAAAGGAAACGTTGCTGTCGACATTTTCTCACCCTATTCCAAGTCGTTTTCTTTAAGCATAGCGAAATTTAAACAAGAAAAAAAGAGCAAATATTACTTTGCTCTTGAGAATTAATCAATCGTGTCGACTTGTTCAAAGTCTAATTCTGTACTTGTTTCACGACCAAACATATTGATATTTACTTTTAGTTTTTCTTTTTCAGCATCTACTTCAGTAACATGTCCTTCTAAACCAGCGAAGGCCCCTTCAATAATTTTGACAGTGTCGCCTACTTGTACTTCTAAATCAACTGAACGTGTACTCATACCTAATGAGCGCAAAATTGAATTGATTTCTTCTTGTAATAATGGTGCTGGTTTACTACCTGCGCCATGTGAGCCTACAAATCCTGTTACGCCTGGTGTATTACGAACAACATACCATGATTCATCTGTCATCATCATCTCAACTAATACATAACCTGGGAAAGTTTTATGAACGATTTCTTTTTCTTTTCCATTTTTTACTTCTACTTCTGTTTCTTCTGGAACGACTACACGAAAAATAAAATCACCCATACCCATGCTTTGTGCACGAGATTCAATATTTGCTTTTACTCTGTTTTCATAACCTGAATATGTGTGCAGTACGTACCAACTTTTTTCAAAAGACTCCATTATTTTGGCTCCCTATCTTTTTATAAATTGAACCCCTGAAATTATCGGGTGGGATTCAACCCGAATAGTGTTCGAACAAATCAGTTATTTGTTTTCACGGAAAAATAAAAAAACCCCAGATGCTTCCGAAGTTTTCCACTCATCACACAGTATAACACCCTTAGGCTAATTTCGCTAGTCTGACATTATCAAACAATTAGTTTAGAATCCAACTAAATACG
Source organism: Enterococcus sp. DIV2402 (assembly GCF_017426705.2). Lineage (NCBI taxonomy): Bacteria > Bacillati > Bacillota > Bacilli > Lactobacillales > Enterococcaceae > Enterococcus > Candidatus Enterococcus lowellii. The sequence continues at coordinate 2,935,155 of NZ_CP147251.1, forward strand.
GATTGGATGCCTGTATCCATAAGATAAAATAAAGCCGCAAAAATCAATGACGTTTCAATAACTACGATTACGTCTTTACGTAATTTTTTTCCTGTTGGCCAAGTAACTTTTTTCATTTCGTCTTTGACGCTACGTAAAAAATTCATGATGTTCCTCCTATTTCGTTTCTCTATGTAGTGTATATTGATTACAATATTTACAGAATTTATTAATTTCTAAGCGTTCGCCTTTTTTGCCTTCACTGACTGATTTTGTGTAGTTACGAGAACCACAAACAGAACATGCTAACGCTGCTTTTTTTCCGGCCATTCCTTTGCCTCCTGCTCATTTTTCAAAATGATTTCATACTTAGTAAAGTTACCATGATTTTTAAATACTGTCAATTCTCCGACTAGTTTTCTGTGGTTTTGTGGTATGATAAGATTGTCAAAAAATCTCAAATGGAGGAAGAAAAATGTTATTAAAAACAATGGTATATAAAAAACAAAATTTAACAACAGTCAGCGAAACAAACACGCTTGCAGAAGCACTAGAAATTTTAGAAGACTCTGGTTATCGTTGCGTGCCAATTTTAGATGAATCATCCAAGATTTTCCGTGGAAATATCTACAAAATGCACATTTATCGCCATAAAGCAAACGGCGGCGATATGAATTTGCCCGTTACGCATCTTTTAAAAAATGCGACTAAATTCATTCATGTAACTGATTCATTCTTTCATGTGTTCTTTACCATTAAAGAATTACCTTATATTGCCGTCTTAGATCACGACAATCAATTCTATGGTATTTTAACACATAGCTCGTTATTAAATATGCTTGCTCAATCGTGGAGTATTGAAGATGGTAGTTATGTTTTAACTATTGCTTCTACTGGCAAACAAGGCGACCTTGCTGCCATCTCTAAGATTATTTCGAAGTATAGTAATATTGCCAGCTGCATCACATTGGATGTAGGAAAAGATGAATTTATTCGCCGCACGTTAATCACTTTACCTGCTGGAACCACTCTTGAATTACGCGATAAAATTATCGCACAACTAGAAAACAAACAATTTAAAGTTGTGGAAATTGAAGATTTAAATCCTTAATCCAAAGGTCATTTCTCCTCAAGCATTGAGGAGAAATGACCTTTTTATTGACTTTTTTTATAAAAAAATTTAAGATATAAGCTATTGTGTTTTATATACCGCGGTTCATCAACCATCCCGCGTAATCAAAACTCGGAGAAAGAAGGAAAAACAATGTCAACTCATCGCAACAACAAGTTATATCTTATTAGTGTCAACGCCATTATTATGGGATTATATGTCGTCTTAAGCTTTATTCTACCTTTTTCATCAGGTGCTATTCAGTTTCGTTTATCTGAAAGCTTAAATCATTTAGTCGTATTCAATCGTAAATTAATGTGGGGCGTTTTTGGTGGTGTTCTCGTCTACAATTTATTTTTCGGCTTTGGTATTCTCGATGTTCTTTTTGGTGGTGGTCAAACGTTAGTAGCCTTAACCCTGACTGCCCTTTTACAAAACATCATTAAAAACGTAAAGCTACGAATGGTTTTAAACACCTTGTTCTTTACAGCGAGTATGTTTTTAATTGCTTTAATGTTAAATATTACTTTAGATCTACCATTTTGGCCAACTTATGGTACAACGGCTTTAAGCGAATTAATCATCATGACTATTTCAGCACCAGTTATGTATTATATTAATAGTAAGCTACACTTTGCTGAAAAAGTGTAGTTCATGAGACAAAACATACTGTTTTGTCTTTTTTTATAAAAAAAAAGCCTTGGATTAGGCTTTATGAAAATTATTTAAAGAAACTTGTCGTGCCTCTTTTTGCTTCTTAAATGTTCTTTTTTGTCGTTTAGAAGTTAATAAAAGTATTAACAACAATAAAGCATAAGCAATAAAAATAATTAACTGCAACATAAAAAAAAGAACGCTAATCCATGGAGCAAGCGATAACTGCAAAATATTTTGTAATACATATTGAACACCCAACAACATCATCGATAAACTAATAAGATGATAATATTTCATTTATTCACTTCCCTTAGCAATGAATTATAGCAGATTGAAGTAATCCTTGTAAACTTTTTCGTAATAAAAATCAAGTAATCACGGAGTGTAATCGCTTGCAAAAATACGTGGTTCATGGTATAAAATAAGTGTAAGGAGTCATAGTAATTCCCAGTAGTGCAGCCGATGTAGGAGCTGTTGAAAAGAATTGTTGTGAGTCTTCGAGTAAACGAAAAGGATGTGGGAATTTGAATAACTCCTTACTAACTGAATAGGAATCCGATGAGACCAAACAAGACGAAGTGGACATTAGAACCTTCCATTGTTATCAAACCTAATCTATACAGATAGATTAACTACCTTCTCTCATCGGATTCTATTTTTTTGCGCTTTTTTATCGAAAATCTCTTTTTTATACACTCTGATTCATTCCATGTTATAATATTTAGCAGAAAAATTTTTGGGAGATAACAATTATATGACATTCCATTACTATCTTCTTGTCAACCCGGCAGCTGGCGGAGGCAACGGAAAAAGAATTAGTGAACAACTTGTTTCATTAATGAATAAACATAACTATCTATTTACAACCTATCTCACACAATATCCCAACCACGAGTTAGAAATTGTTGCTGATTTGGCAATAAATAGTTTACGACCTTTTGAATCAGAGGACTCAAACGAGCCTTTTCCTTTGTTAATTGTAGTAGGAGGGGACGGCACACTTCATCAAGTAATTAATCAGTTGAAAATGATGGCGATTGAGCTTCCAATTGCGTATATTCCTGCTGGTTCAGGCAATGATTTTGCCCGTGGCATTGGTTTGTCAAGAGATGCAGAGCAAGCTTTTCAACGAATCATTCAAACGACTCAACCACGTGAAATTAATATTTTGACTTATGAAGAAGCTATTCAAGAACAAATGGGCATTAGTGTAAATAATGTGGGGATTGGCTTAGATGCGGCGATTGTTCACCGAACGAATCATTCTATTACAAAAGAAAATTTAAACAAATATAATCTCGGTTCACTTTCTTATATCGCCTCTGTTCTTCACGTATTATTTAAACAAAAGGGCTTTCCAATTTTAGTGGAAGCTAATGGACAGACCTATCAGTATGATAAAGCTTTTTTATGTACCATTACGAATCATCCCTATTTTGGTGGAGGTGTCCCAATTGCTCCTATGGCAGCGATTGAAAAAGCAACTTTAGATTTTGTTGTTATTGAACGAATTCCTTTATACAAAATTTTTTGGTTAATTTTCTTGTTGTTTCGGAAAAAACATCATCTATCCAAATATTACCACCATCTTTCTTGCACGAAATTACGAATTGTTTCACCAACACCGCAATTCTCACAAGCTGACGGCGAAGAATTAGGTAAAGGACCTTATGATATATCTTTGACGTTGACACAGCAACTTTTTTGGGCATAAATAAACGAACCGACTGAACTAGAATAGCAAGGCTATCTTTCGTTCAGTCGGTTCATCTTATTTATGTGATATTTAGTTCGTTCATTTGAAAATCATAAGGTGAAATACCTTCCATCCCAATCATCGGATCGATCTGTCCCGTGCGAACGATATCCTCAGTCAAATATTCCGGTAATGCTTCTTTTTCCTCTTCCACAAATAAAGACAAAGATGTCTGGTCTTCTTTTATAGTTTCAACTACAGGTTCAACAGCTACAATTTCTTCGACAAATGGCTCTTCATCCGCTTCTTCATATTGATTAATTCGTTGTCGCATCGTCGTTGATAAAGTATCAATTCCTAAAATGCGCTCTTTTAATGTCGTATAGCGTAAATTCGATTCATTTTCAACGCATTGTTGATACGCCGGTAATTCCCCTAATAAAATAAGCAGTTCTTTACTGCGAGTAATTGCCGTATACAATAAATTCCGCTGTAACATTCGCTGATATTGATGAACCATGGGTAAAATAACCATTTTGAATTCACTACCCTGTGATTTATGAATCGAACAACAATACGACAAGGTAATTTTATTCCATTCATTGCGTTTATACGTCACTTCATTGGCATCAAATTGGATCGTCAATTCGTCGACTTTATCTTCTGAATTTTTTGCATACGTAATTCCAACAATTTGCCCCATATCACCATTAAATACATTATCTTCTGGAGAATTAACTAGCTGCAATACCTTATCACCAATCCGATAGACCGTTTCATTCCAATGCACTTCTTTTTTCTTACCCTCAGGATTGGGATTAAAGATTTCTTGCATCATTTTATTTAGGGCATCAATTCCTGCGGCACCTCGATACATGGGCGCTAAGACTTGGATGTCTTGCGGGGTAAAACCACGATCTTTGGCACGTTGAACAATTTGAGCAATTAAAGGTTCAATTTTATACGCATCACAAGCAAAAAAAGAACGATCTTTTTGATTTTGAGTAAAATTTTGTGGGAGACGTCCAGTTTTAATTTCATGAGCTAAGGGAATAATACTGGAGCCATCCCCTTGACGATAAATCTCATTTAATTCTTGCTTGGGAATAGCGTCAATTTCTAATAAATCATGCAACACTTGTCCGGGACCAACCGATGGTAACTGGTCTTTATCACCTACAAAGATAACTTGCATATTGGTAGAAATTGATTTAAACAGGGTATTGGCTAACCAAGTATCCACCATAGACATTTCATCAACAATCAGCAACCCACCTTCTAATTCTTTCGGTGTCATCGCTGTTGCTTTTTCTCGCCCATTTAATCCTAACAAACGATGAATCGTCCCACTTGGCAGACCTGTTGTTTCGTTCATCCGTTTAGCCGCTCGACCAGTGGGTGCTGCTAGCAAAATGGGAAACGTCTCTTCGGTATATTTACTAGGTTCTAAATCCACCTCATTCAGTTCAGCAAACAATTGCACAATGCCATTGATAACGGTGGTTTTCCCTGTCCCTGGTCCTCCAGTCAAGATAAATAATGGCGAACGAATCGCTTGCTTGATGGCTTCTTCTTGAGAAGAGCCATACACAATCCCTAAGCGTTTTTCCAGCTTACGCAGTGCTTTTTCCACAGTTTTTTCTGGGTAATGGATTTCTTTTTTTCGTTGCAATAAACGCTGAATGGACGTAGCAATTCCCCATTCCGAGAAGAATAAACTGTTTTCGTATAAATTCGTACCTTCTTGCTGAATCTTCCCTTGATCCACCAATTGAATCACTACCTCAGCCACGCGTTCGGGATGAATTTCAATCGGTCGACTGGTTTCGAGTAATCGAATGGTTTGATCCAATAAATCTTGTGCCGGCACATAGGTATTGCCTGTTTGAATTGACTGTTGGAAAATTTGATGTAAAATGGCCGCACGAATTCGTTTTGGTGAAGTCGCTTCGATGCCTAATTGTTCAGCAATATTATCGGCTTTTTTAAACCCAATTCCTTCAATATCTTCTACTAAACGATACGGATTTTCTTCAATCATCTCAATGGCAGCATTTTTGTACGCTTGATAGATAGCAAAAGATAATTGGCTTCCAAAACCAAAACGATTTAAACCAACAATCACTTGATCCATTCCATAATTTAAACGAATGGTTTCTAACATCATTCGCCGTTTTTTCTCTGTCAATCCTGGGACTTGGGCTAACAGTTCTGGCTCTTCAATCATCCGATCAATTGCTTGATCACCTAATAATTCTACAATTCGCTCAGCAGTTTTTTTACCAATTCCAGGAAATTTTTCACTAGAAAGATACTGAATTAACCCATTTTCTGAAGTTGGTTGTTCTTTTTGATAAGTATCTGCTTTTAATTGCTCCCCGTATTTAGGATGTGCCACCATTTCACCAAAGAAACGATAACTCTCTTCTTCTTGAACTTCGCCAAAACTTCCAGTTACCACTATTTCTTTTTCACGATACACTGCATTGGTTTCTTCAATGCGAATGAGTAATACTTTAAAAAAATTACTTGGATTTTGAAAAAAAATAGCGGCAACCTTGCCGACAACATACGTTTTTTCTGGCAACATGGTTCCCGCTCCTTCCTTAAAAAATTACGCTAGAAAACTCACATCGTTCCACTGACACATTTGATAGGGACTTTGTTTGTTTTCTGTTTCTAAAATCGTTAAGCTATTGTTTAACAAACCACCCATTTCACGTAGTTCTGAAAGTTCTTTTCCGACTAAATGCTGTAAGGTAGCAGTAAATGACGCCCCATGACCAACAAACAATAGTGGTCCTTCGTGTAACGTCACTGCTTCAAAAATAACTTTTGATACTCGCTGTAGCATTGCTTCGGTCGTTTCTCCTTTAAAAGCAGAGGGATCATAGCGATCTAAATGATGACGTAAGTTTGTCAAATCTTCTCTATATTTCGCATACATTTCATCAATACTTTGCCCTTCTAATTCGCCATAGCCCATTTCACGCAAATCGTCGTTATAAATAATTTCCGTTGGATGCAACAATTCTCGTTGAATCCCTAGCGTTGTATCACGTGCCCGTTTTGATGGACTTGAATAGATGGCTTCAAAAGGAATTTCTTTGAGATGTTGCCCTAATAAGTAAATTTGTTCATAACTTGTTGGTAGCAATGGGGAATCCCCATTCATCCCTTGAAAACGGCGCGCTTGATTCCACTCTGTTTTACCATGTCGTGTAAAATAAAGTTTCATATTAAACTCCTAATCAATTTTATCGTTTTCGTAATGATGTGTTAATTCTAAATTCGGAAAATCTTGTTGACGTAACGCTTCATAAACAATTAAAGCAGCTGTATTAGATAAATTCAAAGAGCGAACATGCTCGTCGTTCATTGGAATACGCAGACATTTCTCCGGATTTTCACGCATAAATTCTTCAGGCAATCCCGTCGTCTCTTTCCCAAATAAGAAATAATGGTCGCGACCATCGGCAAAGTTCTCTTCGCTATACACTTTATTGGCAAATTTCGAGATTAAATGGACAGGCTGGTCACCTACACTCGCCATAAAATCTGCTAGACTCTTATGATACGTAATATTCACATCATGCCAATAATCTAAACCAGCACGTTTTAATTGTTTATCATCTGTGGAAAAGCCTAATGGTTCAATTAAATGTAATGGGGTATTGGTTGCTGCACAAGTACGAGCAATATTTCCAGTATTTGCTGGAATCTGTGGTTCAAATAAAACAATATGATTCACAAAAAATCCTCTTTTCTTTTTCAATAGTTCATCCATATTCTTATCAATGATAACGCAATTTTTTATTTTTTGCCATCTTCTTTTATTTTTCAAAAAAAAGCCTGAGAGATTTTTCTCCCAGACTTTTAATTAATTTGTTTTGTTTTTTCTACGTCTAATATAAACAATGACTCCTGCAACTATCAGTACTCCACCAATGATTGGCAAGTATGCTGAGAATTGTTCTCCAGTACGTGGTAAAAATGAATGCTTGCGATACGTAGTTGGATCAGTGGTACTTGTTCTCTTAGGCAAACGGAACGTACTCGTTCTACGATTGGTTGAGGAAGTTCTTGTCAAATTATTTCTGGCACGATTGCTTGTATTGGTATTTCGGGCAGCTTTTAGAGCAGCAATGTCGGCTTTTAATTTTTTGAAACTTTCAGCAATGTCATTCACTGTAGCTTTCGCATCTCCAAATATTGCTTGGGCTTCTTCTAAAGAATTTTGCAAGTTAGCCCATGTTTTCGTATCAAAATCACTTGCTTTTAGTTTAAGAGCTTTGTCAATTAAATCACCCAATGCTTCTTTATCGATAGCTGCAATTAAATCTTTTTGAGCGGTGGTTAACTCTTTCAAAGCCTTATCGATTTTTTGTTGTGTCGCATTTACATCAGCTGCTACTTTTTTTGCGGTAGCCAATTTTTCAGAAAAGACTTTCCAGGTTTCCTCGGTATAATGTTCTTCGACTAGTTTTTCCGCTTTTTTGATAGCTTCTGTGAGTTTTTGCTTTTCAGCTTTTGACGACGTGTCTTTATTCTCTAATTTTTTGATGGCTGTATTTAACGTTTCTGTTGCTTCATTGATTGCTGTTTGGGTCGCATTTTCATCAGTGGCAACTTTTTTTGCTTGCTTCAATGCATCCACAACAGTTGTCCATGTTTTTTCTGTATAGTCTTTTTTCACTAATTCTTCTGCTTGATTGATAGCCGTGACTAATTTTGTTTTATCTTGGGTTTTCAAGTTATTTTGAGCCTCTTGCAAATACTTAAGCGCCTGTTCAATTTCTTGTTTGGTCGCGTTCTCGTCAGTTAAAACAGTTGCTGCTTGGGTTAATTTTTCTTGAAAGGTTTGCCAAGAGCTGGCTTGGTAATTGTCTTTTTTTAACTTTTGCCCCTTCGTAACAGCTTGCTGTAGGGCTGCTTTGTCAGGTTTTCTTTCCAACGTATTTAACGCTTGATTCAAGTCGTTCGTTGCTTGATCGACTGTCGCCTGACTTTGTGCGTTTTCTACAGCATCTTGAGCAACACCTAACGCGTTCGTTACTATTGTCCAGCTAGCTTTTGTATAGTCAGTTTGTGACAAAGCAGTTGCTTTTTGAATAGCCTCTGTTAATGCTTGTGTATCCACTTCTTCAACTAATGCATAATAAGAAAAGTGAGTCGTTTCAAACGTATAATATGCTCCTTCGATAGAACCTTTGACTTCAGTCAATTTGTTCATTTTATCATCATAGGTATACACGTTCACTTTTTCTTGCTGATAATCTTTTGGAATAGGAAGCTGTACTTTAACGGTGCCATTTGGCTGCATGCTTTCCCCTAATTTATTTAAAAGTTGAATATCTACTAAAAGAAACTGTCCGTTTGTTGCTTCTTTGACGCGCTTGTAGATTTCTGTGTCTTCTTTCATTGTTTCAACTTTTAGGGTTGCTTCTTTTGTAAGGACACTGGTTGCGCCAGATACCCGAATGGTAGACTGTTGATCTGTTAATTCAATCACTGGGTCAGTTACGGTCACTTGAACAGTTTCAGTGATGCCATTTACGGTTGCAGTAATTGTGGTTGTTCCAGCTTTAATCCCTTCAACAAGACCATTCGTCACGCTAGCAACTTGTTCATTCGCAGATGTCCAAGAAATTTGTTGATTGTCTGCATCTTCTGGTGATACGGTAGCTTGAATTTGTTGCGTTTCATTGAGTCTAATAGTTAATGCATGCGTAGATAATTTTAATGCAGTGGGTGCGCTCGTTTTCTGTTCAACTAGCTCTTCAGTTGTAGTGTCGACTGCTGAAGTAGTGCCTTCCTCTGCTAGTGCTATGGAACCAGCGAATAATAAAGGCACGAATAATGTAAATAAGGACGCTTTAAATACTAATTGATAGGATAACTTTTTCATTGTATTCACTCCTCCATTTGAAAAGCTTTCATCTGTCTTAATTAAACACCATCTATCGGAATTTATCAAAAGATAACCAGTTTAAAAGTGCATAAAAAAAAAACGTACCAACTCGGTGTCCAGCACTGCGAGTTGTTACGTTAGTGAAGCTCTTTTCACTAACTTTTATCAGAACAGGATGCTGATAAAAACCAATGAAAAATGACTTGAAATTAATATATCATTCTTATCTGATGATTGCAAGGGATTAATCTAGAAAAATTCAAAAAAACTTCAATTTTTTTTGCTAACTAGAACATCTAAATCAATCGTAATTTTTGTCAATGGATTTTCTTGAACTTTTGCTTTTCTTTCTGGCGAAACACCCCACTCTAATGGCGACATTTCTAATAAAGATAGGCGATTTTTTTCGGGAATATCAAATACATACGAAACTTGTTGTTGCATCATTTCAGGATAAATTTGTCTAAATTTATCCACGACTTGTTGATTTGAATAACTTTGTTTTTGTTCATCTTCTGGATAAAAAGCTGCCCGTAACTCTTTTAAGTATCCACTACGCGGTACTACTTTGATAACTTGTCCAGCCTTTTTTAAAATGCGATTGAACTCTTGATAGTTAGAAGGCGAAAAAATATTTAAAATAGTTGAAAATGATTCATTGGCAAAAGGTAAATTTGTCAAATCAGCCACACACCAAAACAAGTTGGCAGGTTGACTCGTCGCCAAATAAATCCCCTCTTTCGAAATATCAAAACCTACACTTGGCCCTAGCGTAGTTTGATTGGCTAAGTTATTTAAAAAGCTTCCTTCCCCACATCCCACATCAAGAATTTGTTCATTTTCACAAAGTGGCGCTATTTTATCTAAGAGTGGTTGATACATCCCGCTTTGAATCATTGCGCCTCGATGGAAAAACATTTCATGGTCATATTCTGTTTTAATTTGGTGGTCTAAAAAATAGAGTGTTCCCTTTTTCGATAAATCAAAGCGATGATGATTCCTACAAATCAAACCTTTTTCCAAGGCAGACATTGCTTCATGACACAAGGGACATTGAAATAAAGGCGCATTTTCTTTTAAAAATAATGCACTGCGGTCAATTTTTTTTAACATCTTGATTCCTCATCTTTCCTTCATTACTTTAGCACATTCTTATGCTAAAATGCTAGATATACAAAAGGAAAAGAGGCAAAAAGATGTTAAGAGAGTTTTGTGCAGAAAATTATACGGATTTACCTCAAGCGATTGCGAAAGGTGCCAAACGAATTGAACTTTGCGATAATCTAGCAGTTGGTGGAACTACTCCAAGTACGGGTGTCATTGAAGAAGCCTTGAGTTATGCCGATGATAAAGGCGTGACTGTCATGACAATGATTCGTCCACGTGGTGGTGACTTTATCTATAATGATATCGAATTAAAAATCATGCACACTGATTTAATCGAAGCAAAAAAATTAGGTTCTGACGGCGTCGTATTTGGTTGTTTAACTCCTAATAATTGGTTGGATGAAGAAGCATTGGAAATGTTGATTGACAATGCTGAAGGCTTACAAATCACTTTTCATATGGCCTTTGATGCGATTCCTACAGAACGCCAATTTGAAGCAATTGATTGGTTAGCGGCACGTGGTGTGACACGTATTTTAACGCATGGTGGAGCCAGTGGCACGCCGATTGCTGAAAACTATGAACATTTAAAAGCCTTAATTGCTCATGCAGATAATCGGATTATTATTTTACCTGGTGGCGGCATCTCATTTGAAAATGCTCAAGAAGTAGTGGATACATTAGGTGTTACTGAAGTTCATGGCACAAAAATTGTCCCGTTCGACTAATTCAATTTTCAGCATACGTATTTATTAAGATATCCTTCCTTGTAACGATGCACGTTTTATCAAGGAGGATATCTTTTTATGGATTATAGCAAAAAAAGTGTGGAGAGAAGCCTTTCAGATTTCTCTCCACACTACTCATCAAGAGCTGCCAATTTTTTAATCGACTGTTGGATTTTTACGTTGCTGTTCCAACCATTCTTCGGTAATTGGTTCAATGTTCGTTTGGTTATCTTCTGCTGGTATTGCGACATACATAGTTGGTCTTTGGTTTTCAGTCGCCACTACAAAGGTAAATTCAACATTTGTAGCAACGCCCCATGCCCCGTTGCAATCCATCGCAATTAATGAGAAGGCACCTGCTTTTTCATTTCGTTTCGTCAAGCGTGCATCAAAGTCATAGACTGCTTGATTACATGCTTCTTGTGGTGTATATCCTGCTTTCATCAGACGAACAATTTCGTAGGACAAACAGCCTTTCATTAAATCCTCACCTAAACCAGTTGCCGCAGCACCACCAATTTCACTGTCCACATAAAAGCCAGAACCACTTAAAGGTGAATCACCCACACGACCTGGTTGTTTCAAAAACAAACCTGAACTAGACGTACCTGTCGCCATACTACCGCTAACATCAAGCCCCACCATACTGACGGTATCATGGCCATCGTAAGGGTTGAGTTGATTTTTTTGCACTTCTTTCAAACGTTTTTCCCACTCAGCTTTTGCACGATCTGTTAACATATTTTGAATATCAAAACCATTAAGAACTGCATAATCACGCGCACCTTCGCCAACTAAAAAACTATTAAAGCGTTCCTTACTCAACTGCTTCGCTACAGAGATAGGATTTTTCACATCCGATATTCCGGCAACGCCACCAATTTGATACGTGTCACCATCCATATAAGCAGCGTCCAATTGAACAGCCCCTTGAATGTTAGGTAGACCGCCATAACCAACCGATTTATAGACAGGATTGTCTTCGACTAAGCGCACCGCCGATTCAATAGCATCTCCGACTGTGACACCTTCTTTTAATAATTGACTCGCAACTGTCACTCCATCAAATGCCATTCGCCAAGTTGCAATAATTCCCCACATTGGACTTCCTCCTTAATGAAAATATGTTTTGACAATCGTTTCGATTTGTTTTTGATCTGCAAAGACTGTTGTCAATTTTTGCATCGCTGCAAATAATAGATACGACATATTCTCCCAAACGACTTGTGTATCTTGCGCTTCTGGTCGATCGCACCAAATAGCCAATGCTACACCAGGTAATTGCGGCGTAAGCTGTGTCATCACTTGTTGTTGTGCATACATTTCTGGCGTCCAACCATCCAAGATTTTGTCGTAGGTTGGATAGGAATAACCAGCATTTTCACCTAAAACATAATAGAAGTAATTATCATTAAAATTAATAATCGTATAGTCTTTTTCTAAGAAAGTGGCTACCGGAGCCATGTGTTGATTCCATTTTGTCCAATACGTAACTTCCACATTTGTTGCTAATTTTATTTGTTCGCTACGATTTAGTCGGAAAAAGCCGTCATTCCAAATACGTGGGACAAAGCCCCATTGACTAATCGTTTCAATGACTTGATTAACGTAAGAAACAAATGTATCAATGCCTTCTGCAGCTTCCCCATAGTTTGCTTTTGCATAAGCACGCAATTCAGGGTACGCTTCAATTTGATCAAAATCGACAAACTCATCACCACCGATATGGAAATACGTACTATCCGCAAATAATTCGGCATATTCTTGATAAATCGACAGAATAAATGCAATCGCTTCTGGGTCACAAATATTTAAGGCAGCTGGATCACGTTCCAGCGTTCCATCTTCTTGTTTTTTTTGTAATTGCCATTCTGGATGTGTTCGTAAAATTTGTTTTAAATGTCCCGGGCTATCAAAATCTGGAATAATTTCAATTCCGGCTTGTTGGGCATATAAAATAATTTCCCGTATTTCATTTTTTGTAAGATGTTCATCCGAAACGATCTCAGGTGCTACTTCTGATTCAATACGAAAGCCTTCATTTTCTGAGAAATGTAATTGCAAATAATTAAATTGCGCCAATGCCATACTATCAATGAATTGCAATAAAATTTCTTTAGAAAAATATTTTCGTGCCATATCAATCATTAAAATTCGTTGTTCTTGTTGATAGGTGACCACTGTCTCACCTAAAGGCAACTCACCTAAAAACTCCCGAATTAAGGCATGCGAGGCAACCGCCAATAATTCATTTTTATCAGCAACTACTTTAATCCCACGATCTTTATAGATGACAGAAGTATTTGCTTGTTGTACAAGATGCAAATCGCCTACTTCATGTTGGGTAATACTTACCGCTTGTTTAAATAAACGTTCCACGACCATTTTTAAACGTCGTGCAATTGTTAAACTACTGATTTCTGTAACAGAAATTGTATAACTCATTACTTCCCTCCGCACTCAAATCCTGATTGTTCAATCACTTGTTTCATCCAATAACTACTTGCTTTATCTGAACGAGCATAGTTTTGGTCACGATTTAATCGATAAAATCCATAACGGTTTTTATAGGCATTTAACCATGACCAGCAATCAACAAACGTCCACATATGATAACCAAAACATTGACTACCTTCATCCATTGCTTTTGCCAACATTGATAAATGATCTTCTAAAAATTCAATGCGATAATCATCTTGAATAACACCATGCTCATCTAAAAATTGTTCTTCTCCTTCCACACCCATGCCATTTTCAGAGACATACCAAGGAATATTGCTGTAATCATTTTTTAGACGCATCGCAATATCGTACATCCCTTCTGGATAGATTTCCCAGCCGCGGTGGGGATTAATTCGTTTTTCTGGCCAATCGTAATAACGAGCAAAATCACCCGGAGATTGTGCAGGAAAACGTGGATTTTCTACTGCTTGTACCCGTAACGGTTGATAGTAATTTACGCCTAAAAAATCAATGGTATTTTCTTCAAAAATTGTTCGATCACCTGCTTGTGTCTCTGGCAATAAGTGGTTTTCAGCCAAAATAGTAATCAATTCTTCTGGGAAATAGCCGTTAACGACCGTGTCAACAAAACTGCGAATATAAATTAAATCGGCCTTATGTCGTGCTTCTTGATCAGTCGGAGCCTCACTTTTAGCATAAACAGGTGACAGATTTAAAATAATACCAATCTCTCCATCATTGTGTGAGGATTCTTTATATGCTTTAACAGCTGCCGCATGTGCTAATAATGTATGATAGCCTACTTGAATGGCACGTTTAAAATCATGGACTTTAGGATAATGTGCATCTCCTAAATAACCACATTCAATATGCACTAAAGGCTCATTAAACGTTGCCCATTTTTTGACGATATCACCAAATTGTTCAAAAGCCGTTTTTGCATAAAAGGCAAAATGATCCACTGACTCACGTGCTTCCCAACCACCTTTTTCCATTAACCACCATGGCATATCAAAATGGAAGAGATTGATAATTGGTTCCACTCCATTTTTAATCATCTCTTCAAAATAATCGCGATAAAAAGCCACTGCTTTTGGATTCAGCGTTTTGCCATCAGGTAATAAACGTGTCCAAGCAATTGATGTTCGATACGAATTCATCGACATTTTTTTCATTAACGCCACATCTTCTTTATATTGAAAATAGACATTTGATGTATCATTAGGACCTACACCATCGAAGAATAACTCTGGTTCCATTTCAAACCATTTGTCCCAAGTAGAAGGACTTTTACCATCAATGAATGCCGCTCCTTCTGTTTGTGGTGCCGAGGTTGCCGCACCCCATAAAAAATCTTTTGGAAATGTAATCATTGTTTCTCCTCCTCAATCTCTTTTCTTCACTCTACTAAGAAAACGAATACAAAACAATATGTGGATTTTTCGCTCATAAAATTACGCAATAGTTACATACTCTCTTGCTGTAAAAAGCGTTCTAACAGCCATGAATAGACAAAACTAAATAACAGACCTATGACTATTGATTGCCAACCATACGTAAAGAAACCTAAAACTAAAATCGTATAATTTAGCCAGCGAATTGCTTTTGCCAAAGAAATCGCCGGTCGTTTTTGATGGATAATCAAAGCAATGACATCCACTCCGACTGCAGAAGAACCAGCGGACAAGCAAAAATAATAGCCTGCTGCAATCAATAACGAAGCCAACAAGAAATCAATCGGCAAATTAAGCACAATCGAAAATTCCCATCGATGGAACAACGTAAAGAAAAATAAATATGACACACTACTGACAATTGATTTAAGAAAGCGTCCACGACCTAAAAATAGCCAGCAAACAATTAATAATCCAATCGTTATGATATTTGTCAAATAAGCAACGTCGCTATTCAAGACCTTGCTTAACACTAAAGACAAACTAGTGACGCCACCATTAATAATCGCGTGGGGAACCATCCACTTGGCATAAGCAAAGCCAAGTAGAATATTCCCAAAAATGATTTTTAAAATAGCGTCTCGTTCCGATTGTTTTTTGATTGTTTGTGGCTGTTTTGTTTTCATTGTTCTCTCGTTTTCTTTGTTAATTCGATTTTATAAACCTGGTAAAGCTCTTCACCTGTAGATAATTCATCCATTTGGTCACTGATAACTTCACCTGTATTCAATAACGTAATTCTTTCAATTGCTCCAAATAACTGGCAAGGTAAATCCGGTGCACTTTTTTCACCAAATGCATAAATGACAGTACCTTTTTGTGTGAATGACCAGCCTTGAGGTGCTTTATAGGAGCTTGGTCGTGTTTCATAAATACCTTCACCAAATTGCGTTAACCATTCGCCTAAAGGTTCCAAAATTGCTAAGGCTTCTCTAGGTAAGGTTCCATCTGGTTTTGGCCCAACACCTAAAATAATATTTCCACCCATGGCAACGACTTGAACGACACTGGTTAGAATTTCTTCAAATGATTTGTACGTATCATTCGGACAAAAGCCCCAGTTTTTCGCCAATGGGATGTTACTTTCCCATGCTTTAGTTGGCGGAATCTCTGGAATTTTTCGTTCCGGAGTGACATAGTTTTCATATTTCCCACCGATACTGCGATCGACAATTAGTAAATCCTGTTGTTGCGTGCGAACTGCTTGAGCAATTCGGTCCATATCCAGTAATTCGTGACGACTATTGACCCAACCGCCGTCTAACCAAAGAATATCTAATTCACCATAATTAGTTGTAATTTCAACTAATTGGTCATGGACAAACTGGTTATATTGCGCCCAACGTTCGGGAAATTCATGCGGATCATAACTAGCATAACGTCCTTTTGGTCTTTCTCCTGGTACCCAATAGAGCGGGGAATGCCAGTCTGGTTTTGAATAATACGCACCTACACTTAATCCTACTTCGTGAAAGGCTTCTGCCACTGCACCAAAAACATCAGCTTGTGGATTTTCGGCAAAAGGACAAGGCGTTTGTGTTACTTTGTACTCACTATAATCGGTATCATACATATTAAAACCATCATGATGTTTTGTCGTAAAAAGCATATATCGAAAACCGGCATCTTTACACGCTTGGGCCCATGCGGTTGGATTGAACTGGTACGGATTAAATGAATGATTTAATCCCCAGTAGTCCGCACGTAATTCATCAATATCATTACGCCAAGGATTTTTTCTAGCCCAGTCATCTTCTTCAGACATTTGCCAAGATTCGACAATCCCTGCTACTGCATACAGCCCCCAGTGAAAAATCACACCAATTTTTTGATCTTTAAACCACTCTAATTTTTCTTGAATAACTTCGGGGAGTTCTTCATAAGCTTCATAATCAGTCGTTAGATTTTCTTCAATGTCTTGTCTAATTTTTGCCATGATTTACCTTCCTTGTGTTCATCATATGAAATAATTGTTGTTGCTAATGCGTTTTGCTCATGAAGGATAATTTGACGATACCCTCTAGCAAATTGTCCATAAACATTGTAGCCACTAATGCGACTATAATGTAAGCCGACACCTAACCACTCAGCTGTAAAATCATTGTCATGGTCGTGTCCACAAAAAACATTCACTGCTTGCTCGTGTTCAACCAAGGTAGCAAACAATCCCGTATTAATTTCCGGACTACAAATTGCCTCTAGGCATTGTCCCGTTTCGATGAAGGCTTTTGCCTCTTGATATTCCACCAATGGAATATGCAAAAAAATGGCTGTTTCTACTGGTTGTAAAGTTTGTTCCAGCCAACGAACTTGTTCAGTATATAAATACGCATAACAATTGTCGGCATTTTTATCAGTTAATTGTTGCGCTATTTTTTCAGAAACATAATCGCCAGAATCAAACACCACGCATTGTTTCACCACATGTTGGCCTGTCGAATCATAAATGTAAAACAGTTCCGATAAACGTTCTTTGGTCAAGATTCGTTGCTCACCGAAAACACGATTTTTTAACCCTTGTTCCATTTGGCGCAGCGCTTCACGTGTGATTTTCCCATGTTCTGAATCATGATTCCCGTAAGTGATAACTACGGGAATCTCACTAGTATTAATACAATCAATAACCTGTTGAAATCCTTGCTGGGGATTATTGTCGCCATAACACCAAATTTGGTCACCTGTAAACATTAGTAAATCAGCATCCAACGTTTCAAGACACGTTCTTAAATCTTGCAGTGTCCGTCGATCTGCCTCATTGTTGGGATACCCCACATGCAAATCTGTAAAATGAGCGATAATAAAACTTCCATCTGGTCGACATCGTAACATGAAAACTCTCCTTAACGATTAATTGAACGCGCCATAATTTGAATGGTATGTTTCATTCCACGAATCGCCAATGACATATGATAAATATTTTCAGCTGGGGCAACACCGCTATAACCAGCATCACCAATATGTTGCATATCCACCCCACACATTTTATTCCATAAAGCGATTTGGCGAATTGTTTCTGGCGAAGCACTTTCTTGGCTTGTACCGATTGCCGACATTGTAAGCATGCCTAAACTTTTTGCCATTTTAACGGCTTCTTTTAATTCTTGTTGGTCAAAACCAGGAACTGTACCGACAGCTGGTAACAAGAGTATATCTGCACCTGCATCTGCAAATTGTTGAATGGCTTCTTTGGTCATAATCGGTTCATCGACACCTGCACTGTGCATTTTACCAGCGATAATTAGACCATTATAATTGGCTTTTCCCACACGAATCGCTTGCACAATTTGTTCATTCGTTACACCTGTGCCTGGATTTCCAGTTAAGCAAATATAATCCACACCTAATTTCTCCGCAGCTTGGAAGGTTTCAGCTGTACTTTTACGTCCATTAGAAATAATGACTTTTTCACCCATTGTCTCTTGATTTTCAGCAACTGGCTCTAGGTTTACACCAATTAAACGACCCGTTAATTTTTTCAATTCTTCAATTGGATTGCGTGTATTTTTACTTGAATTGTTCCAAATATCAAATGCTTCTGATAAGCCCATTTTTGGCAAACCAATCACAACTGGATTTAAACAGTCAAAGAGATTTAATAAAAGCATATCCGCTCCAAATGCTGCTGCAAGTTCGGCATTCGTTGTACTGTCTGATGCAGGTGCAGCTACACATACATTTTCACTGACAATGACACGTCCTTCACTTGCTTTAATGGATTCAAACATCTCCTCACGATTCATTTTTCGAATTTCTGATGCTGTTGCGCTAATCAATCTTTTTACCACAATTCTCCCTCTTTCTTAACGATTTTTATTACGATACTGTCCTGGCGTCATTCCGACAATTTGTTTAAATTTTCGCGTGTAATTTGACACGTCATAATAACCAGCGCTCGAAATAATTTCTTTAATTGGTTTATCTGTCTCACGAAGTTCTTTTTTAATTTTGTCTAAACGTTTTTCTTGGACATATTTTGAAAAGGTCATGCCACTTTCTTTTTTGATAAAACGGCTCAGATAAGAAACTGAGACATCAAATTTTTCTGCCACACTTTCCAATGAAAAATCATGAGAAGCATAATTTGCATCGAGATAAACAAAAATATCTTTTTGTAATTTTGATTCTTGATTTTTGGGATTGCGTTGGACAGCTAAACAAATTTTCTCACTCATTTTAATTAATTCATTTTGAAGTTCTAATAAATTGCGAAATTCCACAGCTTTTTCAGCTTCTTGGAAAAAGGAATCGCCAATCACTTCTGCACCTACTTTCACGACACTATTCAATAGATAATAACTATAAAGCTTCATTCCTGCGATAGTGCGTTGTTCTTGCATGCCTTTCTTCACCATAATTTCAATCGTTTCAGAAGCAATCTCGAAGTCTCCTTGTTGTAAACTCTGACTTAACTTTAATTGCTCATCGGCAGGATAAGAAACGACCGAATTTTTCTTTTCATTTTTGATTTCTTTAAAGAATAAAACTTGATTAGGTTTATCAGAAACAGCCTGATATTCAAGTGCTGCTAATCCTTCAATGTAAGATCGATTAATTGTTGCCAATTCACAAACAACTGAACCTACACCAATCGTTGGTGCAACAGTGTTTTCTAAAACAATTTTGGCAACAATTTCACGCACAATATCGGAATGATTCACGGATCCATCCATACTAACTAATAAAGCAATTGCTTGATTCGAAAGTAATTCAGAACCATACGCACGATAGCCTTTTCCTGAAATTGAACCTAAGAAACTCATTAAAAATTCTTGGTTTTGAATACTTGTTTCAGTTGTAATCATTTTCGTGTCAATCAACATAACAAAATAACTCTCTTTATAGAGAACAACCTCCACAGATTCTAATAACAATTGAATTTCTTTTTCGTCTTTAAATCTTCCCATCAATAATTTTCGTAGTACTTGCTCACGAGCATGTGGTGTTTGACGACGAATTTCTTGATGGAGTTCCTTGTTTTGTTGTAAGAAGCTCGTAACGTGCTGTTCCATCCGTACAAAGTCATCTAACTCTTCGGCTTCACGAACGCCACCTAATTGTTTTTCCATTAATTTTTCTAGTTCATGAATTGGTTTGTATTGTCGTCGACCAATTAGAAAAACAATGGCTAGTCCCAAAGCTAAAATGGATAGTACTAACGCCATTAGCCGATAATGAACGGTACGCACATCACTTAATGCTTGCTCCGTATTTGTTAATGAGATATAGCGGATACCAAAGTCTTCATCCTCGGAAGTATTGACTAAGAATGTGCCCGCTTTTGTTTTCCTTGAATGTTGTTGATAAAGTTTCTCTACTTCGGAAGGGTTATTCATAAATTCTGGTATGTCATCATTGTGAGAAGCCACTAATAAACGATTCTCACGATCCACCATAAATACATTCCCTGTCTCGCGATCAACAGATTTATCTAAGAAATTTTGAATATCAATCATTCGCATCGTGTACATTACCACACCAGATGGCAAACCATCTGTTGCTGTTAATGGCACAATGTAAGTCATCAAACCCACACCATTCTTTTGACCAGACGGAATTCGTTCAATCAGAGGTGCTTTGGTGTTTAAGGAAGCTTTCAATTTTTTCTCATCAAAAGCATACGTTCCATAACGTTGTTGCATAAATGCTGGAAAATCCAAGAGCCCATTGGAAGAATAGACTTGATTGGGTTGACTATAAAAATACACATATAATTCTTCAATAATGTTGCTGTTCACTTTATTTCGTAATAATTCACGATTTGCTTCCCATGCATAATACGGGTGTGCAAATTGTTTTTCACTTAATGAAGGATTCGTGCTAATTTGTTCTGTTAAATAATCTAATTGTCGTAAATTAGCCGACATAATTGATTTTACTTGCAACAAATGATTCTGAGAAGATAAATCAATTTGATTATTAATGCTATCTGTAGATGTTTTATACCAAATCACCGATACAATAGAAAACGGTAACAAAAATACGAGTAAATAAGAGAATACATAGCGATAAAATGTCTTATTGGTGAACGAAAATTTTTTAGGTAAATGCTGCATAATTTTCATTAAGCTTCAGCCTTTCGTTCCGTTTTAACCATTGCTTGAAGTGCAAACCAGATAATTGGAAAAATGAGTAACGGCACCCCGGCAATGACTAATAAAATTGGAAAAATAACATATAGCCAAACAACAATAAAGACGCCTACTAAAATCGCAATCGATTCAATTATATTGCTGAAAAATAAAATAGCGGCTTGTCGTAAGTATTCTCCGTATTTTAACGAATAGCGACACAAGGTTGGAAAGAGAAATAAACTTGTACCTAAACATAAAACAAATAACAAAATTAACACATAATGTAAAAGCGGTAGTTGAATATACGTAGCTGAAATTCGTAAATCTACCCATAAGAACAAACAACCTGTTAATGCGGTATAACCTAATTGATTACTTATTTTAAAATTTTCTTTGTAAAATTGTTCAAATGCAGGTTTAAATTTCCCACTTTTTCTGGTAATTGCTAAATAAATGACATGAAACACTGCTGCTAAAGCTGGAAAGAAACCTAAAATAATGGCTCCTCGTAATGTGTAGACGATGAATAAAAGCTGTAGAATAAGACCATCGATAATTCTTTGCCCTAAGACGTAACTGCCTTTGATAATCCCTCTCATTTCCTTCATCTTAGTTCCCCCTTTAATTTTCTACCATTAGCTTACCATAAAATTGCGTTTTTTAGTTTTTTAATGGAGACAAAATAACAAAAAACAGTTGGTTTGAGCTTTTCAAACCAACTGTCATTACAGATTATTATTCTGCCCAGCGATCGTAAGCTGTTTGGTATACGGAAACGTATTCTTCAACACCCATACTTTCGATAGTTTTCACGTATTTATCCCAGTTAGATAAAGGCTCTACTCCAGTAATAAATTTCGCTTCCATTTGTTCTACATAAGTTTTCAAGTCTGTTTCTGAATCACGAACTTGCTCTGTTTCTTCCGTTGTTAAGTATAACAATGGATAAGGAACTTTTGCAAAAGGCGTAATTTTCGCTTGTGTTTCTGAATCGATAAATTCAATAAACGTACGATCTGGTTCTTGATTTGGATCAACTAAGATCATCATATCTTCTGTTTCTGGATAGCCCATTGTTGGGACAGTAATACCGTAGTTTGGTGTAATCTTAGAACGTTCTTCTTCGGTATTAGAAGTGTCAATTCCTTCTGCATAGACACGAACTTCTTCACCTTTGTCGTTTTCAGCAAATTCCCATAGCGCGCCTTCAGGACCTTTACTTAAGAAGTAAGAACCTTCTTCACCGTAGAAATAATCTACCCAACGTAGTGCAGCTTCTGGTGATGGACAATTTTTCGTAATAGCAAATGTTTCACGAGCCATACGTGTGCTTCCTGGAACAACCGCTTCTGGTGAAACATCAGATGTTAATGGTTGGAACATCAAATCGTCAGTTGCATCTTTTTCATTTTTACCAGTTGTAAAGATTGAGAACCAATCTGGGAATAAACCGATTTGGTTATTTTGTCCTTTAGCTTTTTTCTGTTCATCTGCTTGACCGTATACTTCTTGGTCTAATAGTTTTTCAGAATACAATTTATTCATGAATGTTACGTATTCTTTGTAGTTTTCAGTAATTGGTGTATAAACAACTTCACCGTTAATTTCTTCAATCCCACGTTCAGTTAAACCGAATGCACCCATTAACCAAGGACGAGTACTATCCATTTTCACGTCAGTCAATGGAATTTCATCTTTTTTACCGTTACCATTTGGATCTTCATCACGGAAACGAACTAATAAGTCATAAAATTCGTCGGTTGTTTTTGGTAATTCTGTCACATTCAACGCTTTCAACCAGTCACCACGGTACCACATTGGACCACGAGGCCAAATTGCTGTCTCACCACGGTGAATCATTGGTAATGAATAGATATGACCATCTGGTGTTGTAATTGATTTACGGATTGATGGATCTTCATCCATAATTTTTTTCAAGTTTGGCATATTTTCATCAATTAAATCTTCTAATGGTACTAAAATGCCTTGAGAACCATAATCCATTTCCATTGCTGGTGTTAATGATTCTGAACTTGTTCCGAATAAGACATCTGGTAAATCATCCCCTGCAAATGCTAAGTTTAGCTTTGTACTAAAGTCAGCAGTTGGTGGTGTCGTAAATTCAAATTCAATGTTTGACATTTCAGCCATTTTTTGGAAAACTGGCATGTCTTTCCATTCTGCTTGACCAGTTCCTGGTCCCATCATGGTCATTTTGATTTTTTCTTTTGTGACTGGAAATTCGCCTACTGTTCCTAATTCAACGTCACTTCCTTTGTCATTTGCGTTGTCTTTGTTTCCGCCACAAGCTGCTAATAATACCCCGCAAGCCAGCAAGCCAAACAAAACTTTAGACTTGTGCATTTTCATATCTTTCTCCCCTTATAAAAAGATTTTTATTAATCGGCAATTGCCGTAAAACACTACCCTTTAACTGATCCAACCATCATACCTTTTACAAAATATTTTTGTAAGAACGGATATGCTACGATAATTGGTAACGTTGAAACAATCATGACACCGTATTTGATAACGGCTGCTAGTTGTTGCTTACTAAACATTAATTCCGCCATATCACTAGTCATATTACTACCAATACTATTTGATGACATGTCTTGCAATACTAAGATTTCACGTAAAACCATTTGTAATGGATACATTGTTTTATCAGATAAGTAAATTAAAGCACTGAAGAAACTATTCCAGTGACCAACCCCATAAAACAAAGCCATAACAGCGATAATTGGTGTTGATAACGGTAAAATGATTCGTGTAAATAATTTGAAATCATTACATCCGTCAATAATTGCGGCTTCTTCCATTTCACGTGGAATGGTTGTTTGGAAGAACGTTCTTGTTACAACTAAGTTATAAACCGATACCGCACCTGGTAATACTAACGCCCAAACTGTATTTAACATATTCAAATTTTTAACCAATAAGTATGAGGGAATTAAACCTCCACTAACAAACATGGTAATTAATAAGAAAGTGGTAAATGTTTTGTGACCATAAAAGTCTGGTCGAGACAACGCGTACGCTGCTGGTAATGTACATAATAAGTTAATAAATGTTCCTAAAGCAGTATAATAGATCGTATTTAAATACCCACGCCAGATACTATTGTTTTCTAAAATTGTTTTATACCCTTCTAATGTAAAGCCCTTTGGATATAACCACATTGAACCCGAGTTTACCGTTAAGGGATCACTAAAGGAAGCACTTACAATATAAATTAACGGATATAAGACAATCGCTACAGAAAGAAAGACGAAAATATAGGTAAATATCATAAACACTCTATCTGCTTTGGTATCTTTGACTAATCGATTTTCCATATAAATCCCCTTTCTAGAATAGACTTGAATCGCCTAATTTGGCAGCAATTTTATTTACAACAATTAATAGTACAGCATTGATTGCTGAGTTAAACAAACCTACAGCTGCCGCATAACTATATTGAGCTTCTAACAAACCTTGTTCATATACAAACGTTGCAATAACATTTGAAGATTCCATATTTAATGGATTTTGCATCAATAGGATTTTTTCATATCCTAAGTTCATAACAGAACCAACGTTCATAATTAATAAGAATAACCATTGTTGGACGAATAGTTGGTAAGTTAATGTGCCAAATACGTTGTAAACGAGAAGCTCCATCCACAATTGCCGCTTCATGAAGTTGCGTATCAACACCTGCTAATGCAGCGAGATAGATTACCGAGCCCCAACCAGTTCCTTGCCAAACACCTGATAATACATACACGGTTTTGAACCATTTTGGATCTTCCATAAAGGAAATTGGTTCAATCCCAAAAAAGTTTAACGCATGGTTGATTAAACCAGTAGATGGATTTAAGAAAGCTAAAATCATACCAACCATTACTACGACTGAAATAAAGTTCGGTGCGTATGTAACTGTTTGTGAAAATTTCTTCCATGGACCATCTTTAATTTCATTTAGAGCTAACGCTAAAATAATTGGTAGCGGGAATCCAACAACTAATGAATAGACGCTGATACCCAATGTATTTTTTAATAGGTCCCAGAAATAATAAGAATTAAAGAAACGTTCAAAATGTTTCATTCCTACCCATGGACTGCCCCAAACTCCTAATGTTGGTACGTAATCTTTAAATGCAATAATTACACCGTACATTGGAATATAAGAGAAAATAAAAATAACTAAGAATGCTGGTAAAACAAATAAGTACAATTGACGACTAGCAAATAGCTTTTTCTTAACATCTTCTCTTTTTTTCTGCTTTGTAGTTAGCTGAGGTTTCTTTCCAGTTAACTCCATATCTTTTTCCCCCTTTTTGAAAAACGTTGCCTGAAAGCACTTTCAGATTACATTGAATAGCAATGGTACTCAATATGTGGTTTTTGACCATAGTCGCAAAACATTGATATACCAACTCTTTTAAAATGATTTTCTCAATATAATGACACTCTTTTTTATTTTTCACATAGTCAAAGATTTCTCTGCTTTGGTTTTATGTCATCGCTTATTACGCTTCCTTTTAATTTCTATTGATCTTTATAAGCACTAATTGAAGTTGTCTAACAGGTTAGCATGCGACTTAATTGTTTCCTAAAGCATTTTGTAGGCATCTGTAACAAGAAAATTATATAACAAGTAACGAACTAAAATGAGGCAATAAAAACGAGACTATGAATATAGCGAATCGTTAGAAAAAGTTATATCATAGTCTCCATTTTTAGTTATTTCTCTGCCCAACGATCATATGCTGTTTGATAGATAGACACGTATTCTTCTACTCCCATACTTTCGATAGTTTTTACATATTTATCCCAGTTAGATAAAGGCTCGACTCCTGTAATAAATTTCGCTTCCATTTGTTCGACATACGTTTTCAAATCTGTTTCTGAATCACGTGTTTTGTCGTTTTCTTCTTTTGTTAGATATAATAATGGATACGTTACTTTCGCATAGGGTGTCATTTTTGCTTGGGTTTCTGAATCAAGGAACTTAATGAAATCACGATTAGGTTTATCATTAGAGTCGTTGAGAATCATCATATCTGGTGTTTCAGGATACCCCACAATCAGTACAGTAATACCGTAGTTTGGTGTAATTTTAAAACGTTCACCTTCTGTATCTTCTTTATCAATGCCTTCTGTGTAGATACGAACTTGTTCTCCTTCATCATTTTCGGCATATTCCCACAAGGCATCTTCAGAACCTTTACTTAATAAAACTAATCCTTCTTTACTATAGAAGTAATCTACCCAACCTTCTGGAGATGGGCAATTTTTGGTAATACCAAATGTCTCACGTGCCATACGTGGACTACCTGGTACAACAGCTTCTGGTGAAATATCTGAAGTTAATGGTTGGAACAATGGATCATCCATCGCATCTTTTTCAGATTTTCCAGTAGTGAAATACGAGAACCCATCTGGGAATAAGCCCACTTGATTATTTTGCCCTTTGGCTTGTTTTTATTCTTCTGCTTGACCATATACTTCAGGGTCAATTAGTTTTTCAGAATATAATTTATTCATAAATGTAACGTATTCTTTGTAGTTTTCAGTCATCGGTGTATAAACAACTTTGCCATTAATTTCTTCAATCCCTCGATCTGTAATCCCAAATGCACTCATCAACCATGGACGAGAATTATCCATTTTAACGTCTGTCAATAGAATTTCATCTTTTTTCCCATTGCCGTTAGGATCTTCATCTAAGATTTTTTTCAGATTGGGCATATTCTCATCAATTAACTCTTCTAATGGTAGTAAAATTCCTTGTGAACCCTAATCCATTTCCATCGCTGGTGTTAATGAATTTTGATCGGTACCAAATAAAACATCAGATAAATCATTCCCCGCAAAGGCTAAATTTAGCTTTGTACTAAAATCAGCTGTAGGTGATGTATTAAATGAAAATTCGATATTCGTTAATTTTTCCATTTTATGGAAAAACGGCATATCTTTCCATTCGGCAGCACCCCTGTTCAGTTCCATCACGGTCATTTGATTCTTTTCTTCTGTAACTAGAAATTCGCTAACTTCGCCTAATTTAACCTCACTTTTGGCAGTTTCGGCTTCATTATTTCCTCCGCAGGCTGTTAAAAATACACCACACGGAAGCAAAGCAACCAAGCTTTTTGTTCGATTTCTTTTCCCTCTTTATTAGAACTTCCTTTAAAAAAACACTTATAACGCTAACGTGGATAGCAATGGTACTCAATGTGTAGTTTTTGACCTTTGGCGAAAAAACGTTGATTTATCAACGTTTCTATCACTGTTTTTATGTAGATAAAACCTGCTCATGTCAGATGAGAAAACTCAAACGAATTCTGTTTAAACGTTCTTTTTTTCCTAAAGACAAATAGTTAGCTATGTAAAATTTGATTCTACTATGTAAAATTGTCTCTTCCATAGAAAATACTTTTTGTTTTAAGTATACTATTAGAAGAAGTATGAAAGGAGCACTAAAATGAAAGCGGTATATTTCACAGGCGATGTTTCTTCTGTAGAACGCGGATTATCTCTTCTACAAAATAAACTACACTTTCGTCTTGATCGTTCACAAACACCCATTCAACTTATTCACCGAAAAGGACCTCTTACAGTAGAAAAAAAAGCAAACGACATCACTATCTCATTTGCAGAAGCAACCCACTGTTTTAGAGGCCTAAATTTATTATTTGCTCATTGGGAAAAAACAAATTTTTCATTTAAAGAATATCCTCAGTTTGAAGCAATTGGTCCCATGGTTGACGCATCGCGAAATGCAGTCCCAACAGTCAAAAAAATTAAAGAACTTTTAGCGACTTGTAGCGTACTTGGTTTAAATCAATTAATGCTTTACATGGAAGATACGTATGAAATTCTAGAGTATCCTTATTTCGGTTATTTCCGTGGACGCTATTCATCGGCGGAATTAAAAGAGATTGATGATTATGGAGATGCATTAGGAATTGAAGTCATTCCAGCTATTCAAGTGTTAGCCCACTTAAAAAATCCATTGAAATGGAATTTTACTCGTGAATTTCGTGATACAGAAGATATTTTACTTGTTGACGAACCAAAAACGTATCAATTTTTAACAAAAGCCATTCAAGCAGTTAGCCAACCTTTTCGAACCAATAAAATTCATATCGGAATGGATGAAGCGCATCAATTAGGCTTAGGACAATTTTTACAAAAGCATGGCTTACAAAATCGCTTTGATTTAATGAATCGGCATTTAGCCAAAGTTTTAGAAATTACAAATTCATTAGGTCTAGAGGTTGAAATGTGGAGCGATATGTATTTCCGCTTAGGCTCGAAAACAGGGGATTATTATGATCCTGATTTTGATATTCCTAAAGAAGTAGTAGCAAGTATTCCTGAGGTTAAAATGGTCTATTGGGACTATTATCATCATCAAGAAGCAGAATATCTACAGTTATTAGCACATCATAAAGAATTAGAGAAACCGATTGTGTTTGCTGGAGGCATTTGGACTTGGAATGGGATTGCACCAAATTATAGCAAAACTATCGCCACGACACATGCGGCACTCTCAGCTTGTAAAAAGCAACAAATCTCCTCAATTTATGCAACACTTTGGGGTGACGATGGTGCCGAAACACCTTTGGACACTGCGTTATACGGCTTACAATTATTCGCAGAACACCAGTTTAATACAACTGTCACGGACGAATTGGTTGCTCTACGCTTTAATGAATTGCAACATGAATCAGCTGATAGCTTTCTCTTACTAGATTGCTTTGACCAAACACCTGGTGTTGCACCAGAAAATCCAGACGGTTCAGCAGTTAGTAAATTAATCTTGTACCAAGATCTCTTACTAGGTTTATATGATAAAACAATCGAAGTTTTTCCTCTAACGGAACATTATCAAAAACTAGCTCAAGAATTAGCTCAATGTGAAACGTCAGATAATACGGTCGCTTTATTTGTCTATTATCAATTAGTTGCTGAAGTTTTAGCTAGCAAAACTTCTCTAGGAAAGCAACTACAAGAAGCTTATCTAACGCAAGACAAAACTTCTGGACAACAACTGCTCTTACAAGTTGAGCAACTACAATTATTAATCGATAAATTGCGTAAACGACATCGTCAACTATGGTTTGCCAATAACAAACCTTTTGGCTGGGAAATATTGGACATTCGT
Organism: Enterococcus sp. DIV2402; assembly: GCF_017426705.2. Lineage (NCBI taxonomy): Bacteria > Bacillati > Bacillota > Bacilli > Lactobacillales > Enterococcaceae > Enterococcus > Candidatus Enterococcus lowellii. The sequence continues at coordinate 2,964,487 of NZ_CP147251.1, forward strand.
TATGGAGGAATACTTTCACGTTTAGAAACAACTCATTGGCGACTCACACAATGGATTGAACAGGATGAACCGCTTGAAGAATTAGCAGAAACACGTTTACCATTTGACGGACCCTATCCTATGCCAGAAGGAATTATCGGTCGAAACTTATATCACGGCATCGTCAGCCCTAGCAAATTATCAGATGTTTAAGGAGGGAATCGATGAAAAACAAATTATTTTTAGGCATGATTAGCCTTTTAGCAATCGTTATTGTATTTAGTGTATTGACTAACCGAACCAACGATACCGTGACAACCAACACAGACATTGAAATTGAAGGAAAAATTTCGAATCAAGAGGATGCTCTTGCAGCCTTTGAAACGTTGGAAACCAATTTACAAGCTACCAATAACGAAGATGTGGACTTATATGTCACCACATTGGTTGCAAATGCAAGAGAAGATACAAAAAAAGAAATGCAAGCTTTTTTCGATGAATACGATTTAGAAAACACCTTACTTTCTTTTAAAGTGTTAAAACAAGAAGAAAACCGCATGTTAGTTGAAACCCAGCAAAAAACAGTGAATAAAGGAAAAAATGACTATCGCGATCATATTGCAGAAGCTCATCATACCTTTGTCAAAGAAAATGGCAGATGGGTGATTGAAGAAACCAATATGACCAATACACATTTTATTTAAGGAGACGTAATGAAAAAATATATTAATTGGCCAGAAAGCTATCCAGATACCACATGGTTTACCAATGCTCGTTTTGGGGCATTCATTCATTTTGGCTTATACACGCTTGGTGCCCGTCATGAATGGTTTATGACAACTGAACAAGTTACCCCTGAAAACTATCGCAAATATTTTGAACATTTTGATCCTGATTTGTTTGATGCCAATCAATGGGCACAAGAAATTAAAGCTACCGGTGCCGAATATGTCGTTTTTACAACAAAACACCATGAAGGCTTTGCTTTTTGGGATACCAAACAATCCGATTATAAAATTACCAACACGCCCTTTGGTAGAGATTTATTAGCCGAACTGTTACCAGCATTTCGCAAAGTAGGGTTAAAAATCGGATTATATCATTCATTAATTGACTGGTATCATCCAGAATTTCCAATTGATGGCTTACACCCTTGTCGTGACGAGGAAAACTATCGTGCAACTAACGACCAGCGTGATTTAAAGAAATACCAAGATTTCTTAGCTGCCCAAGTTACTGAACTGTTAACTGAATATGGGAAAATTGACTATATGTGGTTTGATTTTTCTTATGCGCATCGAGATTGGGGCTGGTCTGTCGGTAAAGGTGCTGCAGACTGGGATGCCTTACGTTTAGAAAAAATTTGTCGTACTTTGCAGCCAGAAATGTTGATTAATGACCGTTTTGCTTTAGGTCATGGGATTACCACTCCGGAGCAATACCAACCAGATAAACCATTATATAAAGATGGGTTACCTGTTTTGTGGGAGGCTTGCCAAACAATGAATGGTACTTGGGGCTACGATCGTGACAATCAACAATGGAAATCTTCCGAACAAATTCTGCAAATGTTGATTGATACGGTAGCTAAAGGTGGAAATTTCTTAATGAATACTGGACCAAATGGCCGTGGATTAATTGATAAACAATCCAAAGAACGCTTCTCTGATTTAAGTAAGTGGTTTTATCTACACAATCGTTCAATTAAAAATTGTGGTCCAAGTGAATTCGTGCCACCTATTGACTGTCGCTACACTCAAAATGGCAATCGACTCTATTTGCATATTTTCTCTTGGCCATATTTCCACATTCATTTAAAAGATTTAGCAGGAAAAATTCGTTATGCACAATTTTTAAATGATGGTTCTGAAGTTTTCTATCGTGGTTTCGATCCCGAAGAAGTTATCACAACGACGGAAACAATTATCGAACCCCACGACATTGTCTTACAATTACCAACTAAACGACCAGATTCTTTGGTTCCAGTTATTGAAATCTTTTTAAATGATTAAAACAAAAGCACACAGAAAAATTTTTCTGAGTGCTTTTTCTATGCGTGTATTCAATCGATTATCGTTCTGTACGATTCATTATTTTTAACAATCGTTCGGCAATAATTATAACCAAAATTACTTTTAATGTATCCCCTGGAATGAAAACTAAATTTGAGACAATAGACGCTGATAACGACATACCAGTAACTATAGATAAACCGATAGACCCTAATAAATCCACCAGTAATACTCCTGGAATAGCTACAATTAAAAACTTAATTCCCCAATTTTTCGTTTCCATAAACTTACTTCTACCTAATCCGATTAGAATAGCTGAAACAAACCAGCCGATTAAATACCCTACTGTAGGACCTAGAAAAACGGAAAACCCTCCAGAACCTCCTGTCAAAAATGGCATCCCCATAGCTACTAAAGTTAAGAATAACGCAATGGCTAATCCGCCTTTTTTCGCACCTAAAACAATACCAGCTAACATCACACCTAAATTTTGCAAAACAATTGGGACTGGAATAAAGCCTAATGGAATCGGTGGAATCATTCCTAATACTATAATAATGGCTATCATCATAGCAATCATAGAAATATCTTTTGTTTTCATAAAAAACTCCTTTCTTTTTGTTAACCAATTATATTATAATGGTTAACAAAAAGAAAGAGGTTTTTTTATGATTATTTATGGAATAGACATTGATGGTAATGGTAGATGCCTCCATTACCATCAAGAACATGATATTGTAGGTTTAAAATGCAATAAATGTAAAAAATATTATGCTTGTTATCAATGTCATAACGCTTGCGAAGCACATACTTTTGAACCTATTGCTGTTTCTGATGCTGCTCCGGTTATCTGCGGACATTGTCACACAACATTGACTTTCTTCCAATATAAAAAAGGGGCTTGTCCTTATTGTCAGGCTAAGTTTAATCCTAATTGTCAACTACATGAAACGATTTATTTCTCGAAAGACTGATTGTACAAAAAAAGAACGCAATCTCCTCTTCATGGAGTTTGCGCTCAATTTTTTTAGTTTATCAAACCAATCGTACGAATTTCATACGGCTGAATTTCTGAGGTGTAGATTTCTTCTGTTAGCTCTTCCAATAAATTTAAGACTACTGGTTTGCTCTCAGCTTTCTCAATGGTTAAAGCTTTGGCTTCATCCGCCATGTTGTATCCTCTTAAAATTAACGCTTGGTCAGCTTTTCGGCGTTTCAAGGCAGTTGGAACAAACGTTTCACTTTCAACAGTTACATATTGATAAGTTGCTGGGTATTGACCTGCTTGTACAGCGACTTGGGCAACTGTAAATGGAACTTGGGCAGTGTACGCATGTTTGTAGGTATCGTAGCGTGTCTCTGGTGTTCCATGAACTTCGACACTGTAATTAAACGTGTGCTCCCCTAAACATTGTGCTTCTGGTGTTGGGAAATAGCCCCAGTCACCTAATTCACGAACACAACGTAATAAAGTAACCGCAATCGTATCGTCCACAATCTCGTATTCATTCAATCCAAAGTTTCCAACAGTCACTCCGCGTGTCTCATCATGTAAATTAGCAAATGCATGTTGATGTTGGGGATTCGTTGGATTTTCCCAACTTGCTGAAACTTGATTTGGACGTTCCACAACTTCATAAATACTATCTGCTTCGTGGGTTTCTACTTGTAAACCAGTTGGGAACAATGCACGTAAACGATGATCTTTCATTTGATTGTTTAAATGTGTTTCAAAATCAACTTTTTTACTGTCTTTGCTAACTGTCACAAATGTTTCAATCGTTAATGGTGCGGTTTCTTTAGAACGACCCGCTTTGCGTCCAGTAAAACCAATCACCATTTGTTGTTCAATATCCAATAATTCATCTGCAGAAACTGGAATATCTAAGACATGTGTCAATTTGATGACTGCTTTTTCAGCATGGGTTTCAACAATTTCTAACTCCGCTACCACATTGCTAGATAAAATTGCTTGATCATTTTTTGGTTGCATAAAAATATATTCATTGGCAATATCACCGACATTTTCAAAGATTAACAAATTATCGACAGTATGATTGGTTGCTTTATCTGTAATTGCTAGCGTACCATTTTCAGCAATTTCTACTTTAATTTGTGTATTTTCGATTACTCGCCCATCTTCATTCGCTAATTTTTCAGAAGAATTAGCTTCTGCGCCGGCTACTAAAGCAAAGGTTTCCCATGAATAAGCTGGTAAGTCTTTAACAGCAACTTTTACTGTTACATAGCGTTTCATATAAGGAATACGGAAACCATCTTTTGGTAAATCATAATCAAAACGAACATTTACTTCAGAAACAATAGCAGAAACTGTTTGACCTTGTTCATCTACTACGTGATACTCGCCTTTCGGCATTTCATCTAATGCGCGATATAGTTGTTCTGGATAACCTTGTGCAAATGTTTTTCGTTCCAATTCGATTTCGATTTCAGCTTCGCCACTCTTAGCTAAACCATTCGTATTAAAGACAACAAATGGGAAACTATCTTTGGCAAAAGTTTCAGTATTAATTTCAGCTGTAATCGCATTTACGGCTTCTTCTGCCACGTATTTTCCTACTTCATTGGCTTTTTCGAAACGTGGTACCATTTCACGATGAACTTCATCGACTGAACAACCACAAATGCTGTCGTGTGGATGGTTTTGCATCAATGTTTTCCAAGCGTAGTCTAATTGGTCATGTGGATAATTGCCCGTAATTTCATACGCCATACTTGCCAATGGTTCAGCAATATTTTCTAATTGACGTTGAACACGGGTATTCCACTGTTTCAAGTAAACACGAGCCGAAGCTGTATTGGCTAATGTATACCAACCGTCTGTTTCTTGACTAGTTAATTCACCTTCTACAGAACCTAAATCTTCAGGCAAATCTTTTTGGACTGCTTCTAAATAATCGGTGAAGTTTGAATGAATAAATTCATACTCTGGATATAGTTCATTCGCTAGCGCAATTGCTTTCGTAATATCTTTTTGGACTGGTTGATGGTCACAGCCGTTCATCATTAATAAATGATCGGTTGAAGCAAATTTTTCTGTGTCTTCTAATTTACGATCCCAAAAACGAATGGCTGCTTCTTTTTCAGAAGGAATTTCATTCCCGTTACTGTACCAGTTCGCAAATAACAAGCCAAAGATTTCTGATTGATCTGGACCTTTCCACCACATTTCAGAATATTGAGAGGTGTAACTTTCAGATTCTAACACTTGGTTATCAAAGCCGATTGGTTTCACACCACGACCAAAGGCTGCAGCTTCAAAACCAGCTTTTTGCATTAATTGAGGTGCTTGCCCCATATTTCCAAAAGTATCTGGGAAGTAGCCTAGTTTGACAGGTGTCCCCCATTTACGACTTTCTTCCATTCCAATCAACATGTTACGAACGTTTGATTCAGAACTAATTAAAAAGTCATCTTGTAAAATATAAAATGGTCCAATTCGCAATTTACCATCGTCTATCGCTTTTTGAACAGCAGCACGTTTTTCTGGACGCACTTGCAAATAATCATCCAAAATGATTGTTTGTCCATCTAAATGGAAGCTATTAAAATCTGGATCAGTTTCAAAAATTTCTAACAAATCATCCATCAATTCAACTAATAACATATGGTGTTTCTCATACGCCACATACCACTCACGGTCCCAGTGACTATGGGAAATAATATAAACTTTTTTCTTCATTTATTTTCTCCTATTTTTCTACTTGAATATCAAAGTAATCCATGACTAACTCACAAAACATCATGTTGGCCCAAGAGAACCATTCACGTGTATATTGCGTTGGATCATCTACGTCAAATCCTTCATGCATTAAATTAGTCCCAGCATCTGTTGCGACTAATTGGTTTAAAATGCGTTCTTTTTCCGCTTTATCGTCCGTCGTCATTCCTTCCATTGCCATAGCAATTGGCCAGATGTAATTTTCTGGTGTATGCGATGAACCTATTCCTTTTGCATATTTGCCTTCATAGAAATATGGATTTTCTTTGCTTAACAATGTTTTTCTTGTACGTAGATAACGTTCATCTTTCATTGAACCATATCCTAGGTAAGGCGCTGAAATTAGGTTAGGCACATTACTATCATCCATAATTGAGGCATTCCCTAAACCATCTACTTCATAGGCATAAATATCTTCATCTGCAGCGTTTTGTGTACGGCCATGCGCTTCAATCCCCTCTTGAATTTCCTCACGCAACGTTTTAGCTTTTTCAACAATCGCTGTATCTTCTAAGACACTGCTAAAGATTTCTTCTAAATAACCTAAGATAACTACCGCAAACATATTGGATGGTACTAAATAACCACCGCCTGCACACGCATCATCGCTTGGTCGGAAGCCAGACCATGTCATTCCAGTTGGCGCAACCGTTACACCTTTCCCATCGTTAATCAAGGTATCTTCTTTACGCCAAGTATCACGAACAAAATTATAAGGTGAGTGATTGTGATCTTGTTCTACTTCAAATACTTCTAAAATCTTTTTCACACCATTTACAAAATCTTCATTGAATTGATCGGTACGGCCAGTATTTTTATATAGTAGATACGCTAGTTGAACAGGATAACACAATGAATCGATTTCATATTTACGTTCCCAAATCCAGTCATTCATTTCAGTGTGATCGTCTTGATGCCCTGCACCATTAGCCTCTTCATTAAAGGCATTCGCATACGGATCGATATTGATATAGAAAAATTGTTTTTTCACCAATCCACTAATCATCGCTGCTAAATCTTCGTCTTCTTTTGCTACTACTAAATATGGACGAACTTGCGCCGTTGAATCTCGTAGCCACATTGCAGGGATATCTCCTGTCAATAAGAACGTTGTGCCATCCTCATGGCGTTTTACTGTAGTTAATAACGTATTGGCGAAAGCAGCATTAAAGTTTGTTGCCCAATCTTGATGCTCTTCTCCACATTTTTCTGTAATTTTATCCATAAACACTTGCACCGAATTTGGTATATCTTTATAAGCCATTTATTGTCATCCTCCAACAATTTGATATATTTTATATCTTGATTATACTATAAAAAACAAAAATGTCTACGCTTTCTTTCATAAAATGATTTATTTTTTTAACTTTTTATGTTATTATCTAAATATGATATATCATTTAAAAGAGGAGGATTTTATGAAAGAGCCGTTATATAAAACAATATTAAATGATTTGAAAAAACAAATTTTTTCTGGTCAGTTACCGCTCAATAGTCAACTCCCAACTGAAAAGGAATTGTCTGAACAATACCACGTCAGTCGGATTACCTCTAAACGTGCGTTAACCGAACTAGAACAAGCCGGATTAATCTATCGTGTACGAGGGAAAGGAAGCTTTGTGAAAGAAACGCCACCACAAGTCACCCAGCGTGTATCAACCAAAGCAACCCGTATTTTGTTTCTTTTACCTTTTTTGCATGATTTATCTTTAGGAAATTTTACAGACGGCTTATTGCCGATCATGCAAGACCAACAAATTGAAGTCGCTATGGGAACTTTAGAGGTGTTTTCTCAAAAAAATGCCACTGAACTAATGCAAGAATATGATGGTTTGATTTATTATGCTGAAAATACGGATCAATATTTAGATACGTTAGTAGAATTAGCTCTCAAAGCATTCCCTGTCATTTCTTTAGATAAAAAGAATTTCGAACTAAATTTTCCGACAATTTTATCTGATAACATGGCAGGAGGACAGCTAGCTACCCAATCGTTAATTGAGGACGGACATACTCGAATTGCCTATTTATTTGGACGTTCCTTGCATCCACAATCGGTACGAAATCGTTATATTGGCTATTTAAAAGCATTACATGGCGCAAACTTAACATTCCATACGTCTTCTATTGATATTACTGCGACTAACGAACATCTATTAACTTATGTAATCGACAATCAAGTAACGGCGCTTGTTTGCGAAAATGACTTAGTAGCAATCGAAGCGATGCGTACGCTAAAACAAGCAGGATACGCTATTCCCACTGATTTTTCAATTATTGGCTTTGATGACATCCAAGCATCGCAATTTGTGGAACCACCTTTGACAACCATCGCCCAGGATTTCAAACAAATTGGTGAAATTGCTGGTAAAACGTTAATCGAATGGATCGAAAACAATCAAGTTCCCACAGATATTAAAGTTCCCGTTACTTTCGTTCAACGTCAATCAACCAAACAAATTTAATGTGATAAAGGAGAAATTATGCTTACTCAAACAATCGACACACGTCATGGTACTGCTAATCAATATAGTTTTTCAAATGGAAATTGTCTTCCTTATACGGGCGTTCCATTTGGGATGAACTATTTTGCCCCACAGACAACCGACCAAAAGGGAAGTTGGTGGTTTCATCCTGAAGACCACACCTTCCAAGGATACCGCCTAACCCATCAGCCTAGTCCATGGATGGGTGATTTTAGTCACTTGCTTTTCACGCCAGTCAGTGGCAAGTTTACAGAACGATCATTGTTTCATACACAAAGCTCTTACCGACCAGCAGAAAGTATTTTTCGTCCCACCCATCTATCGATTAAGCAATTACGTTATGGTATTCAATCGACTATCATTCCAAGTATGTATGGTGGCGTATTAACAATGAATTACCAACAAAATGAGAACGGTTTATTAGTCACACTCCCTGGACGTTATCGTTATGAAGTGCTGGATAACCAGACTGTCGCACTTGAAGTCATTAACTTTTCTGGATGTGAAGATTCTGATTTCACCATTTATCTTGTTTTACACTTGGAGCATCCTTTTAGCACAGAACATACACAGGAACAAGGCGAAGATGGTACGTTGCTACTATCATTTACTAATCAACAGCAAGTCGTGCGTTTTGGGACCTCATTTATTAGTCAAAAACAAGCACAACTAAATTTAGCACGTGAACAAGCGCTACAACCAAATGACTATCTTGAACAAAGTCAAAATACTTGGCAAGACCTATTGCAGCGTATTGAAATCGAGCATCATGATGCCGAACAAGTTGCCACGTTTTATCATAATTTTTATCGAACATTTTTATTTCCACAAACTTTTTATGAGCGTGACGAAAATAATCAAGCCATTCATTACGATACATTAAGTAAACAAGTCCGTTCAGGGGTTCTTTATACCAATAACGGCTTTTGGGATACGTATAAAACAGTTTATCCTTTGTATTCATTAATTGCTCAAGAAAAATATGAAGAAATGCTGGAAGGTTTTTTAAATAGTTATAATGAAACCGGCTTTTTACCTAAGTGGCTGTCACCAGACGAACGTGGGTTAATGCCTGGAACGTTAATTGATGCGGTGATTGCGGATGCTGCTGTAAAACAAATCCGGACTGATTTAATGCCAGAATTTCTGACGGCCATGAAAAAAGCAGCAACCATTCAAAGCGAAAATCCTAATTATGGACGACAAGGGACGACAGACTATTTAAAATACGGTTATGTCCCAAGTGACTATCATGAATCCGTTAACCATACCTTAGATTATGCCTACAGTGATTTTTGTATTAGTCAAGTTTCCCAAACACTGGGAGCGACAGAAGATGCAGCCTATTATCAAAAACAAGCACACAATTATCAACATATTTTTGACGCAGAAACAGGATTCATGCGAGCAAAAGACAAACAAGGCGTCTTTCGTGAAAACTTTTTAGATATTCGTTGGGGAAAAGATTATGCAGAAGGCAGTTCATGGCAAAGTAGTTTTGCTGTTTACCAAGATTTTGCTGGCTTGATTCAACAATTTGGTAGCAAAGAAGTCTTTGAAGAAAAATTAGTTCGCTTATGTAACCAAGCACCCACGTTCAATGTGGAAGGCTATGGTTTTGAAATCCATGAAATGAGTGAAATGGCAGCTGTGGAATTCGGACAATTAGCGATTTCCAATCAGCCAAGTTTCCATTACCCATTTTTATTTAGCTATATTGGTAAACCTGAAATGGCACAACCGCTTATTAAACAACTATTAACACAAACATTTAATACAAGTCCGAGTGGGTATCCAGGTGATGAAGACAATGGTAGTATGGCAGGTTGGTATATCTTTAACAGTTTAGGGTTTTATCCGGTGACTCCAGGATCTGGTGAATACGTTTTAGGCATGCCTTTATTTGACAAAGCTACCATACATTTATCAAGTGGCACTAGCTTAACAATCGAAAGTAGTCCAAATTATCCACAACAACAATTTCTACATCAAGTATTGCGTAATGGCCAAGAATACAACAAACTGTTCTACTCTCACGCTGATTTGATGAACGGGGGAACTATTTTTAATCAATTAGGCATTGTCCCGAATGCTAGAAAGTATCAAATAGATGATTATCCTTTTTCATTAAGTTAAAAAGCGATTAGCATCCATAAAAGCAAAAAAATATCCGAACAAAATAGCCGACAATGCGCGCTCTATCGTTCGGATATTTTTATTGCCTTTAACTTCCAATAAAATAGCTCATGAACATGCTGGCAATATTAAAATAAATCAACACACTAGTTAAATCACTTAACGTTGTAATAAATGGACCGCTAGCAACAGCTGGATCAAAGCCTAATTTATCCATTAGCATCGGAATCAAACTTCCGGCTAAATTCGCAACTGTGATGGCACACATCATCGCCATTCCAATGACAAAACCTAAAATGGGGTTGCCTTTCCAAACAGCAACAATTGCAAAGATAGTTAAACCGGTGATTGCTCCCGTCACCAGTCCGGTTAAAACTTCACCAATCACTGTCGCAAAAAAAGTATTGCTTTTATCATCGTTCATCGCCAAACGTCGCACCGCTACGGCTAACGATTGCGTCCCCGCATTGCCGGCTGTCCCTGTAATTAAAGAAATAAATACCGCCAAAATACTGGCTTCACTAACTAAATCTTCATAATGACTAATTAAACTAGCGGTAGCCATTCCTAAAAATAACAAGGTAATTAACCAAGGAAGACGTTTCCCAGCAGCTTTAATCGGATTTTCACTGACTTCATCAACGTTAACCCCCGCCAAACCAGAGTAGTCACTCGCTGCTTCTTCATCGATTACATCGATAATATCATCGACGGTGACAATTCCCAATAAATGATCGTCATAATCGGTAACAGGTAATGCTAAGAAATCATAATCACGGAACGTTTGCGCCACATCTTCTTGGTCATCGCCTACGTGGACGGACATGACACGTTCGCTCATGACATCAGAAATCATGGCATCATCATCACTAACAATTAAATCTCTTAAAGAAATAACCCCGACAAGACGCCCTTCTTGATCGACGACATAAATATAATAAATCGTTTCTGCTGCTTTCGCTTCATTTTTTAAGACATACATGGCCGAACGAACGGTTTGATTTGCAACGATGGATACATATTCCGTCGTCATAATCGAACCGGCTGTTTCATCCTCATAATGTAACAACTCTTTAATTTCTGCGGCATCTTCCGCATCCATTAAACTCAAATATTTGGCAATTTGTTTTTTGCTTAACGTATTTAATAAATCGACGGCATTATCGGTATACATTTCAGATAGCATTTCTGCGGCGTAACTTGGACGCATTTCAGATAAATAATCTTTCATGTATTCATTGTCTTCCTCGATTACGTCAAACATATCTGCCAATTCTTTTGGTGAAAGATAGGAATAAACCAAAAGACGTTGTTCTTCTTTTAGGGATTGATAAAATTGTCCCTGTTCATAAATATGCATCTCCAAAAATTCATCTCTAAATTCCTGCAGATTTCCTTCATCCAAATCTTTCCGCAATTGAGTAAAACGTTCTTCTAATTCTTTTGTTTCATCCAATCTCTTCACCTCGTTTCAATTGTTTGTCTGATTTCTGCCATATCTGTTGGCAATGGACATTGAAATGCTAATGCTTTTTTCGTAAAAGGATGCGTAAAATGCAACTCGTAGCAGTGCAATGCCTGACGGACAAGCGGTAAATCCATTGTCCCGCCATACATATCGTCGCCAACTAAGGGACAACCAATTGCAGAAAAGTGCACACGAATCTGATGGGTTCGCCCAGTATGCAGTTGGATGTCTACTAAAGCTAACTCATCATTTCGTTTTTCTAACCAATATTCCGTATTGGCGTATCGCCCTTCTTCAGATACCATCCGCTTAATCAACGATGTATAATCACGTCCGATTGGCAATTCAATCCAATCATGAGCGACTAAAGTGTCCACTTTTCCTGAAAGCAATGCCTGATATTTTTTTACGAAATTTTTTTCACGCAATTGGACATCTAATTTCGCATGTGCAAAGCCATGTTTTGCAAACAGCATTAAACCAGATGTATCACGGTCTAATCTAGTCACGACATGCACGACCTGATTAACATATCCCTGGCGTTTATAATGCGCTTTGACACGATTAGCCATCGTATGATTCGGATGGTATTGCGCAGGTATTGAAGAAACACCTGCTGGTTTATTTACTACTAAAATATGTTCATCTTCAAAGACAATATCAATCGGGGTTTCATCTAATAAAACCGTTTCGTGTTCGCCTTCGTCCGGAATAATAATCCGCACTTGGTCACCAGATTTTAAATAATATAATACATTTTGAATCACATCATTGACAAAAATTTTCCCACCTTGAAACTTAATTTTCGCTAATAAACCTTTTGAAATGCCTTGTTCCTTTAAAAAACTTTTTAGTTGCTGTGTGTGTTCTTTTTGATAATCAAAAATAAATTCCATACGATTTACAATTCTCCAATAAATGCATCACGAACTCGATGCCAAAAATGCATGTGACGATACGAAGCAAAATGAATTCGCTCGTCAGCAATTCGGTACTGCACTGACTCAATTTGATCTTGTTGAATATTGAATTGATCAATGGTAACTAAATAATCATTACTATCTTGTAACTTAATCTCCACCCATTCTTGATGTGCCACCACAATCGGTGAACCCAACGTACGAAAAACACGATTGTTCAAAGAAGCAATTTCGGCTAGTTGAAAGGCATTAATACTAGGGTGTAAGACGGCTCCACCGACGCTTTTGTTATAAGCAGTAGAACCTGTCGGCGTTGATACAGATAAACCATCCCCACGAAAACGTTCAAACAATTCATCTTTAATGTAAATATCCGCAACCATTGTTCGATTGCCTCGTTTAATAGTAGATTCATTCAATGCAATAAAATGCTTGTCTGGTTTCCCATTTCGATATTTAATACGTACATCTAATAAGGGATAACTGACACTTTTTTCTTGATTTGTACATAAAGTTTCAACTAATTCTTCTAATTCATAGTCACGCCAATCCGTATAAAACCCTAAGTGACCAGTATGCACACCTAAAAAGCGCACTTTATCTAATTTATGATTATAGAGATGAAATGCTGATAACAACGTGCCATCTCCACCTACAGAAATTACGATATCTGGTTGATCACGATTAATTTCGTGTCCTCTTTTGGTTAAAAGTTGATATAATTTGTCAGCAGCTTTTAAGGATTTTTCGACATGACTGTGAATAACAGCCACTTTTAATTGTCTCATAAAGATTCTTCCTTCCATTCTGCAATCTGCTGATAACGACTATCTCCGGAACTGCCTTTGCCATGTGAAAACAAATGTTGCGCTTCTTGTATTTCTTCGCGAATGCTCGACATCTCTCCATCCAATTGATACGCAGCTTCAGCCGCACGCTTCAAACGTTCCCCTATTTCTTTAGGAAAGTCTCCTTGATATTTATAATTTAATGAATGCTCAATTGTAGCCCAAAAATTCATAGCTAACGTTCGAATTTGAATTTCTGCAAGAATTTTCTTTTCGCCTTCGACTAATTGAACAGGATATTCAATTACTAAATGATACGAACGGTAACCACTCACTTTATGATTCGTTACGTAATCTCGTTCGATAATCACTCTCATATCTTTGCGACTGCGCAGAAGCTTCACAACTTCATGAATATCTTCTACAAATTGGCACATAATTCGTAAACCAGCAATATCTGACATTTCGGCCTCTAAGCGTTCCACTGGAATATTACGCAACTCACATTTTGCTAGAATACTTTCGACAGGTTTGACACGTCCCGTAACAAATTCAATTGGAACATGTTGATTTGTTTCACGAAATTGTTTTCGTATCCCACGAAGTTTGACCTTCAATTCTGCAACTGTTTGCTCATAAGGGGCTAAAAAACTATCCCAATCCTTTTCCATACACATTCCCTCATTTCTCAGCTAACATACACCTATCATTTTATCATAAGTGACGAAAAAGCTTTAGTGTTCCTTTTCGGTTTTGTGCAAAAAGTTGACGAACCTCTCTTTCTAAGGTAAAAAGAAGAGAAGGGACTGATGAAGATGAAACAACTTGAAATTGAATTTAAAACATTATTAACTGAAACAGACTACCATTATTTCTGCAATTTTTATCATTTAAATGAACCAGATTTTCACACACAAACCAATGTTTATTTTGACACACCTACTCAAGATTTACGCCAAAAGCACTGTGGATTACGAATTCGCCAATATGCTGATAGAGGCGAAATTACTTTAAAAACACCACAAGAAATTGGTTTGTTAGAAACCACCGATTCTTTAACTTTAACCGAAACACAACGGTTAATTGAACAAAAGGTCCTTCCAACTACAGGAGCTGTGGCGCAAGAGTTAGCACGATTAGAGATTGAAATAAGTCAATTAACAATTTTAACATCTTTAACAACTAAACGCGCTGAGTTTGTCATTGCTGAAGGATTATTAGCCTTAGACGAAAGTTGGTATAATCAAGAACATGATTATGAATTAGAGCTAGAAGTTGCTGATGCCCAAATTGGCAAGCAAGCCTTTGAACACTACCTTCATACCCATGCTATTACTTATCGCCCCGCAGAAAATAAAATTGTTCGCGCTACTAAAGCAAAGTAAAAAGGTTTTCATTTTGCCTTTTCTACTTTTTCTGTTAAAGTATAGATGATTTATTTATCTTAGAATGTAATGTATTTGGAGGAACACCTAGTGATCGAGATCTATTTGTTTATTCACCCATTTGGTTCGCTTTGCCTAGAAGAAGAAACCAGATTAATCGATTTTATTAACGAAAGCTCCGAAAAAATCAATTTGCAAATTTTGCCTTTTGTTAATATGACCACTACAACATCTATTATGCGTAAGTATGGTTGGGACAAAAAAGATTTAGACTCTAGAAACACTTTTTTGAATCACTCATACTCGGCAGCACTTGACTACAAAGCAGCACAGCAACAAGGCAAAAAATATGCACGGATTTTTTTACTTAAACTGCAAACAGCAATTATCTGTCACAAAACGCCTTATTCACAGCAGCTAGCGGAAACTCTTTTTGCAGAAACTGGTGGCGATATCGATATGTTTCGTGAAGATCGGCAATCGGCACTCGTCAAAGAAAAATTTTGGCAAGATCAACAGACCGCCAGAGATTTACATATTCAACATCAAACTTCAGCAGTTATCTATAATTTTTATCGTGAAGAAGAATACGGCATTCTCTTACAAGGTGGCGATGCGTTGCGCACCATTCCTTCGTTGTGCCAAAATGCGAGAATATTCTCCTCTTCTAAACGTTTAAAACGTGCGAATGAACGTGTCCACGTAGAAATACCTAGATTAAGACTACTGTAATCCACAGACCGTTAGAAATAATTCTAGCGGTTTTTTTTATGTTATACTTGCATTGCTAGTTTTATATAGAAAGGTTGAATGTTTATGGCATTTATTGGCACACTCTGCCTAATATTAATAACTACCACTCTGGCTTCGCATTTTTCACGAAGAATCGGTATACCAGCTGTAATCGGGCAGTTATTAGTCGGCGTGTTCTTAGGTAGTGCTGGTTTACATCTCGTACAAACCAACGAATTGGTACACGAATTTTCTGAAATCGGTGTTATTCTGCTCATGTTTTTAGCCGGTTTAGAAAGTGATTTAGCTTTGTTACGGAAATACTTTAAGCCGGGATTATTAGTCGCTGTTTTTGGCGTTATTTTGCCACTGGTATTAGGTTTAGGAACCGGTGAAGCCTTCCAAGTTAGCTTCAAAGAATCAGTCTTTTTCGGTATCATTTTAGCAGCTACTTCCGTTAGTATTTCGGTTGAAGTGTTAAAGGAACTCAATGTTGTTAATACAAAAGAAGGGTCGACAATTTTAGGTGCATCGGTTGTTGACGATATTTTAGCAGTATTAATTTTAAGTTTAAGTATTCCCTTTTTTACAGGTGGTGCTACTAACGAAACGCCTCTTTCGCTTTTATTGATTGAACAAGTTCTTTATTTTGTGTTGATTTTTGCTTTAGTCAAATGGATTGCACCTTATTTGATTCAATTGGCAGAAAAGTTATTTGCCAATGCCGCAATTATTATCACTTCGTTAGTTATTTGCTTAGGTATGTCGTATCTTGCTGATTTTGTCGGATTAAGTTCTGTCATTGGAGCCTTTTTCGCAGGAATTGCGGTTAGCCAAACAAGAGTCAAACAAGAAGTCATGCATAATGTGGAGGCATTAGGTTATGCAATATTTATCCCCGTCTTCTTTGTAAGTATCGGCTTAGATGTTTCTTTTGAAAACTTTGGAAAACGATTGTTGTTTATCGTAGCTTTCACAATTGTCGCGATTGTCTCTAAATTATTGGGGGGATTCTTGGGTTCCAA
Organism: Enterococcus sp. DIV2402; assembly: GCF_017426705.2. Classification (NCBI taxonomy): domain Bacteria; kingdom Bacillati; phylum Bacillota; class Bacilli; order Lactobacillales; family Enterococcaceae; genus Enterococcus; species Candidatus Enterococcus lowellii. Next base: position 2,981,160 of record NZ_CP147251.1, read on the forward strand.
AATTGCTGGCTTTGAAACGAACAGTGCCTTAATGGTCGGTGCAGGAATGATTTCACGTGGCGAAATGGCGCTGGTCATTTTACAAATTGGACACCAATCAAATATGATTGAACCGCAATATTACTCACCTTTAGTCATCATTATATTGTTAAGCACCTTACTTTCCCCATTAATTTTGAAGTATTTTACGAAAAAGGCATATCATTAAGAAAGTAGATAGAGAAAAATCTCTACCTACTTTTTTTCATGAAAAAATACTCACTTTTTTCACAACCACTAGAAAAAAGTTAGGACAACCAAACTTTTTTAGTGCATCCGCTTTCGTGAAATGGTACAATTATTTTGTTACTTTAAATAAGAAAGGTCGGATGTTATGGAATTTATTGGTATTCTATGTCTCATTCTTGTGTCGACGACAATCGCGTCACATTTATCGAGGCGAATTGGCATACCAGCTGTTGTTGGTCAACTCTTAGTCGGGGTATTACTAGGAGGTGCAGTTCTCAATTGGGTTCAATCAAGTGAACTGGTACATGAGTTTTCAGAAATTGGTGTTATCTTGTTAATGTTTTTAGCTGGATTAGAAAGTGATCTAAGCTTATTAAAAAAATATCTAAAACCTAGTTTATTAGTTGCAACGTTTGGCGTTATCTTCCCCCTGGTTCTTGGCGCAGTTTCAGGAACCGCATTTCAAATTAGCTTCCAAGAATCATTCTTCTTCGGAATTATTTTATCAGCAACTGCAGTAAGTATTACTGTTGAAGTTCTAAAAGAAATGAACGTTATGAATACAAAAGAAGGTTCAACAACTTTAGGTGCATCGGTTATGGATGATGTCTTAGTTGTTTTAGTTCTAAGTTTAAGTATTCCACTTTTAACAGGTTCCTCCTCAAATGGTGTTCCCTTACCGCTTATGATATTAGAAGAAATTGCTTATTTCGCTCTAATTTTTATGTTGGTCAAATGGATTGCCCCTTATTTAGTAAATTTAGCAGAAAAATTATTTGCTAATTCAGCTGTCATCATTGTTTCACTTGTCATTTGTTTGACAATGGCTTATCTTGCTGACTTTGTTGGTTTGAGTGCCGTTATTGGTGCCTTCTTTGCCGGAGTTGCCGTGAGTCAAACAAAAGTCCAACATGAAGTAATGCACAACGTCGAAGCGTTAGGTTACTCCGTGTTTGTTCCAGTCTTCTTTGTCAGCATTGGATTAGATGTTTCATTTGAAAACTTCAAATCACAATTGCTCTTCATTATCGTCTTCACATTTATTGCTGTGGTCTCTAAAATTCTAGGCGGTTTTACTGGTTCAAAACTTGCTGGATTTAGTACCAACAGTTCTTGGATGGTCGGTGCTGGTATGGTATCTCGTGGTGAAATGGCCTTAATTGTTTTACAGATTGGCTATCAAGCAGGATTAATCGATCCTAGCTATTATTCTCCATTTGTAATCATTATTCTATTAAGCACAGTAATCGCACCATTACTTTTAGAATTCTTCACAAAAAAAGTGTACCCATAGAAAAAGAAGCTTTGAGCACACATTCGCTCAAAGCTTCTTTTGTTTAGTTTTCTAGGTTATTAATCATCCTCTGATGAAAGTCGTGTTTTATTAATAATTGCTCGTGATTTCAAAAGATATTCTTCGTTATCATCTACTTTAATTGCATAAATCATAAATAAGGCATCTACCAGAGCAATTTGTGCAAGTAGCGAAGAAACAGCTTCTGGTCGATATTTTGTTTCATCTGAAACGGAGACAAGAATGATATCACTAAGTTTTGCCAAAGGTGAGTGGCGATTACTGGTAATCGTAATAATAGGAATATTTTTTTCTCGGGCAATTGTTGCTAATTGAATCATATCTTTATTGTGACCAGTATGTGAAATTAAAAAAAGACAATCATTTTCTCCTAACTTGGTTAAAGACATCATCTGTAAATGATAATCTTGAATATACGTACAGTTCAATGATGAACGTAAAAAACAATGAAATGCATTCATAGCAACAACTTGTGACGCACCCAAACCAAAAATGCTACATGTCTTTACCTTTGCCAACAAATCAATTGCTTTTTTTAAATCTTCTTCCATTAAAATAGATTGTGTCTCATCTAATGAAATCTTGCTCATATAAAATGAATTCGTAGCAATTTCGACAAACGAATCATCTTTAGTCAGGTTTGGAAAAAATTTGGATGATTGTGCATCGTGGCCATCATATACTTTCAAACGCATTTCTTGATACGATTGATAGCCTAGCTTTTTAGATAGACGCGAAATAGTAGCAATCGAAACATTTATTTTTTTAGAAACATCCGAAATTGTCATCATACTAGCTGCTGCAACATCTGCTAGAATAAAATCAATCACTGTTTTTTCTGCTTTCGTTAGATTCTCATAATTACTTTTAGCAATACTTTGAAAATTAGACATATTACTCCTCCCTATTAATGTTAACTGACCCAACATCTTTGGTAAATCATAAAATAAAGCTGCTACAAAAGCAAGTTCCATTTTATCTATTCAAATAAATAAAATCGCCATGAAGCGGTCACTTCACAACGATTTTTTTATTTTATATAGGAGTCACTATCGTATCTGGTTGTTTTCCCACAATCATGCGCTCTAAATCAGTTACACATTTATCACCCATTCCTTCTAAACACTCAAAAGTATATGCCGACGTGTGAGGTGTAATTAACATTTTTTCATTCTTAAAGTAAGGATGTGTGTTCAGCGCTGGTTCTGAAATCATGACATCTGTTGCAGCGGCTCGGACAATTCCTTTATCAATAGCTGTCAACAGAGCATCTTCTTCAATTAATGCACCTCTAGCTGTGTTTGTGATGTAAACACCTTTTTTCATCTTAGAAAAAGCAGCTTTATTTAAAATTTGAAAGCTAGTTTCATTTAACGATGCATTCAGAGAAATGATATCTGCTTCTTGTAATAATTCGTCCAGTGGTACTATTTCTGCTTGATGTTTCTTTACCCACTCTGAATCAACATTAGGATCAGTTACTAATAAGCGAGTATTAAAACCATATTTTAAAATTTCTGCTACTCGGCTACCAATATTTCCGCAACCAATCACACCCACTGTTTTACCAGTTAAATTATTTCCCATAAATTGGGCACGATCTTGCCAACGATTTTCTTTAGCAGCTTGAGAAGAAGCCACTGTTTGGCGAACAAGTGCCATTAAATTGGCCACAGCATTTTCAGCAACTGCATCACGTTCAACTAGAGGTGGCACAATCGTTACAATCGTTCCTTTTTCTTTTGCTGCTTCCAAATCAACGTTATTATAGCCGATTCCATGACGAGAAATAATTAATAATTCATCTTTATGCTCAAAAAATTCTTTTGTGAAAAATGGTGTAACACTAGATATTATTAAATTGTATCCATGTAGTTCATTTGCTAGCGTCACACCATCTATATCATTTGGAAAAGTGAAACGTTTGACGGGTCCAATAGCTTCCAATCTTTTCAGATGATCTGGAAACCATTCCCCAAAACTACTTGAATTAACAATTGCTATCTTATATTGGCCCATTTTACTGTTTCCTCCTCTTTTCATTAATATCTATCATTCAATTGTTTTCATTGCGTGTCCTCCAAAACCATTTCGTAAAGAGGAAACAACTTTTCCTGTAAATGTATCGTCTTCTAATGAACGATAGCGCATCATTAATGACATCGTAATCACGGGAATTGCTACTTGTTTTTGCAACGCTTCATCTACTGTCCATTTGCCTTCACCAGAAGAATACATAATTCCTTTTACCTTATCTAACTTTGGATCTTTCTTAAATGCTTCTTCTGCTAATTCGATTAGCCATGATCGGATAACAGAACCGTTATTCCAAAGTCTAGCAACTTTTTCATTATCAAAGTCATACTCAGAATGTTCTAATAAGTCAAACCCTTCTCCAATAGCTGCCATCATGGCGTATTCAATACCGTTATGAATCATTTTTAAATAATGACCACTTCCTGATTTTCCTGTATACAGATAGCCATTTTGACATGAAATTTTTTCAAAAAGCTTCTCTACAAAGTCAAAGGTTTCTTTATTCCCACCAATCATAAAGTTCCCACCATTCAATGCACCACTCATCCCACCAGAAGAACCACAGTCTAAAAACGAAATTCCTTTCATTGCTAAGTATTCATAATTTTCAACAGAGTCTTTAAAAAATGAATTTCCGCCATCGATGATAATATCACCTTCAGATAATAATTCGCCTAACTCACTAACTACCTGACGTGTGACTTCACCAGCTGGAACCATTAACCAGATGATACGTTTTCCTGATAATGCAGCAACAACTTCAGATAAGGATCCTACTTGCTTGAACTCTCCTTCCATTTCAATCGTGCTTGCTTTATCGTACCCAATTACTCTTATACCATTCCGCATCATATTTTGGGTTAATCCTAATCCCATTTTTCCTAAACCAATCATTCCGATTTCATTTATAGCTTCCATTGTTTGTTATCTCCTAACTATTATTTTTCTTAACCTTATATTAAGAAAATAATTTACATTTGTCAAACAATAAAAGAAAATATTTTACAAAAAATGTTAAAAAAGGAGATTGGATGCCTCCAACCTCCACTTTTTTACTCATACCATGAATAATGGAAAATTCCTTCACGGTCTGTACGTTCGTAAGTATGTGCACCAAAATAATCACGTTGCGCTTGAATGATATTCGCTGGCAAACGTTCCGAACGATATGAATCGAAATATGAAATGGCTGATGAGAATGTTGGTACAGGTACTCCTGCTTGAACGGCTAACGCGACCACATCACGAACAGCTTGTTGGTAGTTCGCAGTAATGTCTTTAAAATAATCATCCAACAATAAGTTTTCTAAATCAGCTTCTTTATCATAGGCATCGGTAATTTTTTGCAAGAATTGTGCACGGATAATACATCCTTCACGCCAAATTTTCGCAATTTCACCGAATGGTAATTCCCAATTATATTCTTTTGAAGCAGAACGTAATTGCGCAAAGCCTTGCGCGTAGCTCATAATTTTACTGAAATACAAGGCTTGACGAATTTTTTCAACAAATTCTTTTTTATCGCCTTCAAACTGATACGCGGCTGGTTTTGGTAAAACGTTACTTGCTTGTACACGTTCCTCTTTATATGCAGAGATATAACGAGCAAAAACAGATTCTGTAATTAATGGTAAGGGTACACCTAAATCTAGGGCACTTTGACTCGTCCATTTCCCAGTTCCTTTATTGCCAGCTGCATCTAAGATTACATCGACAATTGGTTTTCCTGTGCCTAAATCGTCTTTACGTGTTAGGATATCTGCAGTAATTTCAATTAAGAAACTATCTAACTCCCCTGTATTCCATTCGGCAAAAATTTCGGCCATTTCATCCACAGACAAACCTAAAATGTTTTGCATTAAATCATACGATTCCGCAATTAATTGCATATCTCCGTATTCGATGCCGTTATGCACCATTTTTACATAATGACCTGCGCCATCTGGACCAATATAGGTCACACAAGGGGAGCCATCTTCTGCTTTCGCAGAAATTTTTTCTAAGATAGGTGCCACTAATTCATAGGCTTCTTTTTGACCGCCAGGCATGATTGATGGGCCTTTTAAGGCACCTTCTTCTCCACCAGAAACACCGGTTCCAATAAAGTTAATGCCAGAGTCTGCTAATTCATTACTACGACGGATCGTGTCTTGGAAGAAGGTATTTCCGCCATCAATTAGCACATCCCCTTGATCTAAATGTGGTAATAAGGATTGAATGGTTGCGTCTGTTCCGCGACCCGCTTGAACCATTAATACAATACGACGTGGTTTTTCGATAGAATCAACAAATTCTTCCACGCTGTAAGTTCCTTTTAAGTTCTTATCTGGATTGTCATGAACCACTTCTTCTGTTTTTGAACCGGTACGGTTGTATAAAGCAACAGAATAGCCCCGGCTTTCGATATTTAGCGCTAAGTTTTTACCCATTACGGCCATCCCAACAACGCCAATTTGTTGTTTTGTCATCTGTACTCCTCCTGATTACATCTTTTTAGTAAATTTTTTTCAATTAACCAATGTGCAACGTTTTCTAAACTAGGAACAATTGTTTCTATATGCCTAAAATCTGCTGGAATCTCTACTACTTGTTCTGAACTACTGTCAGGAACAATGATAAATGGAATCTTTGCATTGTTCGCTGCTCTAGCACCCGTTATAGAATCTTCCAATACTAATGCAGATTGATGGTCTACACCAAGCATCTCTAAAGCCGTGAGATACAATTCTGGATGAGGTTTAACATTTGCCACCTCATCACCAGTAATTACCACATCAAACCATGAAGTCATATGATAATGTTCAAAAACACGTGACACTCTATTTTTATAAGAAGAAGTTGCAACGGCTGTTTTTATTTGATTCGCTTTTAATACTTCTATTAATTCTTTCAAATAGGGTTTCAAAGGAATTTTTCCATTTGCTAGATTCTGGTAAAAATAGTCTTCTCGTATTTTACGAATAGACATCACAATAGACAGGTCATTCGTCAATTGCTGTAGTGCTTTAATATTGTCATCTATACTTCGACCTGCTGCATCGTTAATAAACGTTCCTGGTAATTCAACGTTCAAAGCGTTGGCACCTAATAACCAACCTTCTTTGTAAGTTTTTTCTGTATCAATCATTAGACCATCCATATCAAAGACAACCGCCTCTAAGGATCTTGTCATTAAGCTTTCTCCTTTGCCATCAATTAAAACTACTCTCAAAAAATCAGTCATTTCTGAGAATAAAGAAGTCTACCACTTAGCGAGAATAATTAGTTGTTAAAAATCGTCCTCTTCTTCATCTTCTACACCTGTAGACTGTAGTTCCGTCACATGCCAAGAGGTAATGCCATTTTTTCCTTGTTCCACAATTGTTGCTACCGCTTCGTTTACAGGAGTTCCAATGAATTGATGATTAATAGCTTCTAAAAGCATAGGAAAACTTACACCTGAAATAATGTGAACTCTCTGTTGTAATTCTTCATCTAGTCCATTAATTGCAATGACTGATTGATTGTACGGACTGGCACTTAATAAATCCGCTAAGATAATGACACCATCACCATCATCTACTTTTTTTACTGCATCAGTAATATCGTCCCCCAATGCATCTACAGGATTCCCTGCATGCAAATTAACAATTTCTATATTATTTGCTTCACCCACTACTACTTCTGCGGCATCTTTGAATCCATCACTAAGTTTTCCATGTGTTGCTATCACAATTCCTAACACATTTAATTCCTCCTCTTTTGATTCAATTGAAAAAATCGTCTAAATTTTGATAGTTTTCGTAATTAAGTTCTTTTTCTTTTAATGTTTGTTTCTTCAATACCAGTTCTTTCCAGACTTTTGTAGAATGAGTCATTACTGTTAGATACTCAAAATTAGCATCCCATTCTTTTGCTATAATTGTTGGTATTTTCGTTTTTTTATCATCATTACGAACTACTCTAACTAATTCACCTTCAGCCCCAACTGAATCTAAAATAGTTAACCGTTGAGAGTTTAAGTTCAATTTTTTCCGCACTTTTTTAGTGCTAGTATCCCCTTGACAACCATGATCGTAAAACACAAAAGCAAGAGTCGGATCTGAGTTCTCTTTTATAAAGTTCAGCATATATAAGAGAGACGACGTGTTCCTTATAAGATTATTTTTTTCTGGCCAACCCCTTGTCACTTGTCCAAAAATATAAAAGAAGACAAAGTAGAACAAAACAAGCAAAATGGTCTGATAGGAAATGCCTCCTTTTTCAAAGACGGGAATTCCTATAAAATACGTAAACAAAATTCCTAAAATAAGCATTATAAGAGATAGTCCCATAAGAGTATTGGTTGTTTGCTTCTTTTGTTTTTCTACACTAAAGACATAATAATCCCCTTGATAAATTGCGGGCGTGTCATAATACGTAGCAATAACATGTTTCGCTTTTTTTAAATCTCCTACAACAATATGAAAACTATTTTTGTCTTGCTTATCTTTTCGTATTTCTACATCCTTACGTATACTTAATAAATCGCTGACAAAACTTTGTAAAAAGCGTTGTTTTTGATGTTTTGTATATCTTTTCTTATATAAAAGATTGTAACGGATAAACCAATCGTTGAATTGTTCTGTCATTGTCATATTTACACCTATCTTACTATTCGATTAATCGAATTTTGTTAGAACCGTTTCTAAAGAAGTACTGGAAGCTGCTGGTGTTGCTTGGAAATAAATATTTTCAACCCCATAATTGTCTTTTAATTCTTTTAACTTCAACGCATCTTCTTTATTTGTATATACTGACTTAGTGACAAGAATATCTTTATCGGGATTTTTTTGAGCAATCCCACCAATATTAACGTCAGTCATTGGAATACCATGTTTGACTAGTTCATAGACAGTATCAATTGTTTTCGTAACAATAATACAGTTATATTCTTTAAATTTAAATTCGTCCCAATAATATTTACATTTTTCTGTCGTCATAACTATAGTTTTCTTACCAGTTCGGCTACCAGCACTCTTGTATAAGTCTTTCATAAACTTATCTTTTGCTACTACGTCATCTACGACAAAAATTGAATTTACTCCACTCTTTTGTGACAATGTCAGCATTACTTGCCCATGAATCAATCGCTCATCTACTCTTGCTAAATTTACTACACCCATTAAAAATCTTCCTTTCTATCACGTGTTTTTAGTTTGTTATAAAATACCTATCGCTGCCAAAACAATCAAAATTCCTGTTAACCATAATAATGCTTGCGTAACCTTCAATCCCTTTTTCGTATAATAGAGATACACACCCATTACAGTTGCTAATGGTAATAATCCAGGAACAATTTTATCTAGTATTTCTTGAATAACAAATTCTCTTCCAGAAATATCAAATGACAAGCTAGACGTAACCGTAATATAATTCCCTGCTAAAACCCCCATCATAAACAGACCAAGAATTGACAATAAATCAATCATTGTTTTGATTCCAGCACTTTCCATCAAACTAGTTGCATTTCGCCCCATCGAGAATCCTTGTTTTGCAAAGAATAATCCCATGGCAAATTGATACAATGCAAAGGCAATAAATGGGAATAAAGCACCCATTGCGCTACCTTCTTGCGCCCATGGTACAGCAATCGCAATAAAGATATATTGAATAGTCCCTGAGTCAATAGCATCCCCAATTCCAGCTAAAGCGCCCATCAAACCTGCTTTGGTATTGTACATTAAGTCATCAGTCATAGTTATTTCTTCATTGTTGTACTCTTGTCGTGCTCTTTCTTGTTCCATAGAAGACATTAAGCCAGTGATAACACCACCACCCCAAGTTAACTGAGTATTAAAGAATAATAATTGACGTTTATAAGCTGCTTTTAATTGTTCATCATCTTTATATAATTTTCTTAAGATAGGCATCATTCCATATAGAAGAGATGGCGCTAAGTAACGCTCAAATGAATGTGGAATTTCATTTGCAAAATGCCATCTTAAATATGATTTACGAACATCATTTTGTGTAATCTCTTCTGGCGCACCAGCTTTTTTTACATTTTCATTGTTAGTCATCAATTTTCCCTCCGTTCAATTAAAAATCATCGTCATCATCATCAAAATCTACATTGCCACTAGAAGATGCTGCACTTGGCGTAGTATTAGAACCTTTTGCTAATACAAATGCTGCAGCAATTAAAGCTCCTAAAATAGCATAAGTTACCATTGTGATTTCTAGTGGTTTGAAAATCACACTTGCAAAATAAGCTAAGAAGAAGAAAATCAAATAATCTTTTCTTCCAATAACATAAATGGTAGTTGCAATACCTATAGCCGCTAAACCGCCACCTACAACTTCAAGAATATGAATAATAACTGTTCCTTCTAACGCTGCAATCACATTCGCAATAACGGGAGCACCTAAATAAAGAGCAACAAACACTAATGGAACAAATAGCATAAATGACGCGATAGTTGGATACCAAATGATTGAACGTCTCATTGCTCCATCATCTAATTTTTCAACGGCAGTATCAATGTGTTTACCTAAGAAAGTATTGATAAAGAATCTAAATTGATATAAATAACTACCTAACAAACCTACGGGTACAGCAACGGAAATCGCAGCTTCAGGTGCTAAATTGCCTAATAAAGCGACTGGCACTGCAATTGCCGTTGCAATTGATGGTTCTGATGGCATCGATCCACCTGGTGAGAATACCCCCATATAAATTAACTGAATAGCAGCTGTTACAATCATCGCTTGTTTTACATCGCCTAATACGATCCCTACAACCAAACCAGTCATTAATGGTGAGAAACGTAAGGTGAGCGTTGCCCCACCACCAAGCCATCTAGACATAACGGCTGCAACCCATAATGCAATCAGCAAACTCTGTAAGACTGTTAATGTTTCCAAAATAATTCCTCCTTAATAATAATTATTTAGTAGCAATATAGTTTTCTAAATTAAAAATCGCTTGTTTCACTCTTTCTTCATTAACTTCAGTCGGTATTAAATGTACTTTTTCCTTACTATTTATAAAAGTGACAATCTTATTTGTTTCTTCTTTTGTTAGCGGTACCAATTTCATATCTGCTAAAGATTTTGGTAAATTGAGCATCTTATAAAAAGGCAATAACTCATCAATTAAAATCCACCGTTCTTCTAATGCCAATTGATAAAGAATACCATACGCTACTTTTTCCCCATGTAAATAGTGATGACTAGCTGGTAAGTATTTTGAAATAGCATCATGAATCGCATGAGCAGCTGCATTACGTGCATATTTGTCCCCTAAACCACCTACTAAACCTGCTACAGCGAAAATGATTTCCGATAGATTAACAAATTCTTCTGAAACAATTCCTTGTTTCATGTCTTCAATTGCTTTTTGACTACTTCCTAGAATTGCTTCTTTACTAATCATCGATGTGTATCTAGCTAATTGTAAAAATGGATAATTCAAGAGTTCTGGTTGACTTACAATCAAATCTGATTCATACCATTTTGCAATAGTGTCTGCTAAACCTGCTACAAAATAATTAATAGGCGCGTCAATAACCAAATAGGGATCTGTAATCAGAAATGTCGCTTGGCGCAAATAATGCTCTGTTGTCCCTTCTGCTTCTCCAGATTCTTTATACATAACAGACAATGGTGTCCACGGTGCACAATTGCTGGCTAAGGTTGGAATAACCCCACTTGGTAAATTGTTGACATGTGCTGCATACTCCACTAAATCGACCAATTTCCCTCCACCAACACCAATAATGAACTCTATCTGCTCTTTATCGACAATCTTAGAAATTAAATCCGTGCCATAATAACTGCATTCTCCCGTATATTGATGATAAATAAATTGATATTTTTTGTTTGAGAGAAAATTCATAAACGGTTTGGCTTTCTTCCAAGATTCTGTTCCATGTACAACTAAAATTCGCTTTCCTCTAAATTCATCCAATATTTTTGGAACAAACTCATCAATAGCTCCTTTAGAATATTTGTAGAACTGAGGACCTGGTTTTACTTTTAAATCATTTAGCACTTTTTTATCACCTCTTTAAAAATAATGAAAAGTAGTTACTGCAAATACATTAAAAAAAGATAGATAATTTCTATCACTTATGAATGATTTGCAACAAATGACTATTTGCCCAATTTTATTCCAACTAAATCTTTGAGAAACATCTATCACTATATAAAGAATAATGAAACCCTCTTAACTTTTTTATTTAACTCCTTTCTGTGTTTCACTATAAATTCAAAATATCATAAAAAATATTTTTTTGTAAAGGCTTACAAAAATAAAATTTATTTTTTAAGAATATTGTGATAAAATATTTTTATAAAAACATGAAAGGGTGTACAATTATGAAGGATAATACTTATTTAATGAATAAAATTTCCCAAGAGTATCGATTTTATAGTGATACTGAAAAAAAAGTAGCTGATTACTTTCGCCAAAATTCCAATGAATTAATAAAAAAAACAATTACTCATTTATCTGATGAGATTGGTGTATCACAAACAACTATTTTCAAATTTGTAAAAAAATTAGGATTTGATGGTTTTCAAGATTTTAAAATTTCTTTGGCGGTTCATTCTAAGAGTTCAGATTCTGATTCTGTATTGACAGCATATACGGATATTACGCCACAAGATACAAGTGACGAAGTAGCCACAAAAGTATTGAATTCAAATATTAAATCCATGAATTATTTAATCAATTCTATGTCAAAAGAAAAACTGGATAATGTACTTACGATGATTCAAAAATGTAATTATATTCATTTCTTTGGTATTGGTGGTTCTTCTGTGATTGCATACGATAGCTATCAAAAATTTTTACGAACCAAATATCGTTGTGACTTCACTTTTGATTATCATTTACAATTGATGAATGCAACCAAATTAAAAGAAGATGATGTTGTATTTCTTTTCTCTCACTCTGGTCAATCTGTCGAAACACTCAATTTTGCTCAAGAAGTTTCAAAGAGTCAGGCTAAGCTAATCGTTTTAACAGGTAATCCCTACTCTGATTTAGTTCGTTTGTCAGATGAATCTTTTACTATTTATTCTGAGGAATCCAAATTCCGAACAGAATCTTTGTCTTCACGTATCCTTTATCTCACTGTAATGGATATTATCTATGTTAATTTAATGTATCAAGACGACAAAGTTGCTCAAACTTCCATGAGTAAAATACGTTCAATTTTATCTACATCGAAAACAGAAAGCGATTACATCTTATAATATTAAAAAAAGGAGAACTCTCTATGGAAACATTCAATTTGTTGGAACAGTTAGCAGAGGAAAAATTTTTACCTCTCTACACAGCTACTTCCGAAAAACATTTGCCCCTTGCTAAAGAGCTTTTACTAAAACATCAACTCCACTTTATTGAAATTACGTATCGCAGTTCCTTAGCTAGTCAAGCCATTACAGAATTAGCAAAAGATTCTTCCTTAATCGTTGGTGCAGGTACCGTTCGTAACTTAGAAACTTTAAAAGAAGCCATTGATAGTGGCGCATCGTTCATTGTTACTCCTGGTTTTAGCGACGAAATTGTCGCTTATTGTGTAGAAAAAAATATTCCTATTATTCCTGGAGCTGTTACTCCTAGCGAAATTATGCGTGCTGCCTCCTATGGCTTAAATGTTGTAAAATTTTTTCCTGCTGATATGTACGGTGGTTTAAAATCAATTCAATCATTAAGCGGTCCATTTTACGATATGAAATTTGTTCCCACTGGAGGAATCAATCAAGGGAATTGTCGCAATTTTCTTTCAACTCCAGAAATATTAGCTGTAGGTGGTTCTTTTATTCTATCGGAAAAACGCATCATGAAAGATAATGGTAAAACTGCTGACCAGAAGTTAGCTACGCTTATTAAAATTCGCAATCAAAATAAAAAATAAGGACAAAAAAAGAGTGGAAAAATTCTTCCACTCCTCTTTTTTATAAACTAAACTTAGTTCTGTTCTAGTTCTTCAACTAATGCTTCTAATTCGTTTAAACGTTTTTCGAACATCTTCATCGCATCTTCAAGATAGTCTGCTTTTGTCATGTCTACGCCAGCTTTTTTCATTACTTCAATTGGATAATCACTACTACCGGCTTTTAAATAATTCAAATAGTTTTCCAATGCTTCAGGACCTTCAGAAAGAATTTTTCCTGCTAAAGCAGAAGCTGCTGAAAAGCCTGTTGAATATTGGAATACATAATAATTATAATAAAAATGTGGAATGCGTGACCATTCTAAACGAATTTCAGGGTCCATTTCTAAAGCATTTCCATAGTATTTTTTATTTAGATCACCATAGCTCTCACTTAAAAACTCACTCGTTAATGGCGTTCCTTTAGCATCTTCCACATGCATAAAGTGTTCAAATTCCGCAAATTGTGTTTGACGGAAAACCGTTCCTTTAAAGCCATCTAAATAATGGTTGAGAACATAAGCACGCACTCGAGGGTCAGTTTCTGTTTCTAATAAATGTTCTGTTAAGATATTTTCATTTGTTGTTGATGCAATTTCTGCTAAGAAAATAGAATAATCTCCATATACATACGGTTGATTATTACGAGTAAAGTAACTGTGTACACTATGGCCCATTTCATGAACTAGCGTAAATAATTGATCTAACGTATCATGCCAATTCATTAAAATATATGGTAAGGTATCATACGCACCTGAAGAATAAGCACCACTACGTTTGCCTTTATTTTCTACCACATCAATCCATCGATTAGTAAAGGCTTCTTTAACAATCGCTAAATATTCTTCACCCATTGGTTCTAAAGCTTGAACAGCTTTTTCAACTGCTTGTTCATACGTATAGCTAATTGGTGCCTCACCCAATAACGGTGTGTAAACATCGTACATGTGTAATTCATCTACGTTTAACAAACGTTTGCGCAATGCCATGTAACGATGCAACAATGGTAAATTTTGATTGACTACGGATACTAATGTATCATACACACTCTCTGGAATATGGTTACTACTTAATGCCGCTTCACGTGCTGATTGAAATTTACGTACTTTCGCTTTATAGTTATGTGCTTTGATATTTGCACTGAGTGTTGAAGCAAATGTATTACGAAATTGTTCATACACACTATACAATCCTTTAAAGGCGTCTTCACGTACACGTCGGTCGGTACTTTCTAATAATTGACCATAAATGCCATGTGATAATTGAATTTTTTCACCATCTTCACCTTCAATCGTTGGAAAAACTAAGTCAGCATTGTTTAAAACAGAGAACGTATTACTTGGCGAACCAAAGATTTCACCTGCTGCTGCTAATAAAGCCTCTTGTTCTGCTGGTAAAACATGCGCCCGATTATCAACAGTTTGCTTAACAAAATGACGGTAAATCGCTAAGTTTGGTTCTTCTTCAAAATATCCCCAAATAACGTCGTCACTTAAAGTTAATAATTCTGGTTCTAACCAAGAGATAGCTTCACTGGTTTGAGCTAACAAACTACTTGCTCGGGCATACAAGGCTTGATAGGTCGTATTGGCAGTATCTTGATCATTTTTTAAATGGCTGTAAACATACAATTTTTCTAATTTACGAGATACATCCAGAACATATTCTAATGCTGCTAAAAAAGCGGCACCACCGTTCTTTAAGGTTCCCTTATAAGACGAAGCATGTGTTAATTCTTCTTGTAGTTCTTTAAACGCAACTTCAAAAGCTGAATCATCCACAAAAATTTTCGTTAAGTCCCATGTTGATGCTTCTGCGACTTCTTCACGTGTCGGCAATTGTTTTGTTTCTGACATATATGTTTCCCTCCTCTTAAATAAGACCAGTGTATCATATTTTTTCTTATCTGCCATAAGGAAACTGTTTCGACATACACCGTTATTTAGCAAGTCGCTGACACTCTTGATAAACCAAAATTAAGATTTCTTTTTGTAATATTAATGGATACTGCCAAGTAAACTCTAAATACTTTAAAAGTTGCAACCACTCGTCAAAATTAGCGGCCTTCGTAAAACAATAACGTAAAAACAATAGTCGATCGTCAAAGAAAAAATAAAAATCACTCACTTGATAACACCACCCCGGCAACGTCTGAATATTCCCGCCAAGCAAATATATTTTTTGTTGTAACTCATGAATTTTAGCATTATCTAAAAACAATTTTCGTTGGATATGATACCGATATTCAGTAAAATTCCATTTTAAAGAAGTTAATTGCTGATCTGTGTATAACAAGAGAGCTTCCAATGGTTCTTCTCTAAAGCACCATTTTTTTATTCGATAAACAAAACCTAAGCGAAAATGATTTCTAATGGCATACACTAACCAAATTTCTTTTTGCTGTGCTTTTATTCCCCAAAGATGAATGCCTTTTTCTGGAGAATACGAACAAAATGCTTTCTGTAACTGCCCCCATCGCTGTTGTGGTAAAAGTTTGTTACCAAGTAACCACCACGGTTGATACCCATGTTTTTGGTAATTCTTTGTGCGTTCAGTATAACGTTCAAAAGAAAGTGGCGAGCATTGGATTTCAATCGCTAACGAATGGACTAAAATATCTGGTCGTTGTTTAAGTTGAGGCAAATATGCTTCGAGTTGCCCACCACTCCATTGATGGAAAAATGATTTATTCATTAAATGTTCTGCTGTTTCGCCTTCGCTAAAACTAAAGCATTGCGTATGTGGCTTATGCGCAAAATGTGGTAATTTGATACGTCCTTTTTTAAAAACAACCGATTCTTTACACCCAGGACAGATTAAGGCTTCTGTGGGTCGTTCGTTTAAATCATTAGCAAATAATTTAACACCCGCTTTCGTTTCAGCAATTAACATACATTTCACCTCTTCAATACTAACTACGAAAAAAGACAAGAAAATTTTTTCTTGTCTGATAATCAATTACCATTAGTTTAAAAAGTTAACCTTAATCAAAAAAGTGGTAGCTAGAAACAATTTCGTTTCTAGCTACCACTTTTTATTAATTAAGAAAATAACGTTTCGTCATTCCTATAGCATCCATCTCCATGATTGTTTCTCCATGTTCGACTAAATAGTCAGGAGTCACTGTGCTTTTTCGTGCAAATTCAGAAAGAAGCGCTGTATGATTTTCAATTTGTTTATCCGTTAAGCTATCTTCTAAGAAAAAGACATCTAGATAATACATGCCATTCATTAGATAAAGATTGGTTACAACATCTTCTAATTCTATTTCTGTAGCTAATTGAATCATTGCTTCAAAAGAACCGACTTCAAATACTAATTCACGAGTTACGGGTACGGATTCTGTTTCATTTTTTTCTTTTTTAGCAGGTAATTGGTTTTTGAACCAATCCATCATTTCTTCTTGAGAAAATCCTTCATAAGACTCTGGATCTTCATTTTTTAACCAGTCTGTGATCTCTTCTGGTGAATAATAATCTCCATATACCTCATAAGGATCCATGTTTTCAAGAGAAGCATTTTTACTAATAAACAATTCTAGACCATCGCCTTTAGGCAAAACTTGAAATGTCACTGCTTCGCTTCCTTTGAATTCATCATTCACGTCTACTTCTTCTAAGATACTATAAAAGAAATTTTCGATTTCCTTGTGATTTCCCAGTAAGTCTAAAAAAGTGATTCCTCTAGCAGCTAAATCTTCGCTTTTGATTAAGACACGTATTGTGTTCTCATTAATATGTTCCATTTCCATATTAGCTACACCTCACTTATCCTTCATATATGTCCATTGTAACGGATGGGCTAGAAATGTAAAGAGAAAAACATTACAAAGTCAAAAGACACAAGCATTCTTAAACAAAAAAAATAAGACAAAAACCATAATATGATTTTTGTCTTATTGACTTCTATAATCCTGCCATTAGTTGCGCTTGTCTTAATTCTAATTGACGAACATCACGTGGTAAGAAACGACGAATTTCATCTTCGTTAAAACCAACTTGTAATCGTTTTTCGTCAATCATAATTGGACGACGTAACAAACCTGGGTTTTCTTGGACAAGAGTTAATAATTCTTTTAGTGGCAATTCATCAAGATCCATATTCAACTTTTGAAAAACCTTTGAACGTGTCGAAATAATCTCTTCCGTACCATCTTCAGTCATTTGCAGAATTGATTTTAATTCTGAAATGTTCAATGGTTCAGAGAAAATATTTCGCTCAACGAAAGGAATTTCGTGCTCTTGTAACCAAGCACGAGCTTTTCGACATGAGGTACAACTTGGGGAAGTATATAGTGTCAACAACGTGCATCACTCCTTTTTAAATTAAAAACAGAAGACTCATTTGTTTCACTTCTGTTTTCATTATAACGTACCCCATTGATAATTACTAGTGTTTTTCGCAAGTTTGCAAACAAAAAAAATGTTATTTAATAGAAATAAACCTTGTGATTATCCGCATTTTATCAAGGTTTTTTCCATTTTCGAATAATTTTAATATTTTTTCTAATTTTTTTATTATTATGCAACAGACAGAAAAAACTGTTATATAATTTAATTATTAATTACAAAATTAAACAACAATTTCTATCTAATTTCTATTCAAAAATCCCACTTTCTTATTAAAAATAAGTCCTCTTCAAGACAACATACACAAGGTATTTGACAATTATGGTTCTATAATTTTCTAAAAAATTTTTTTTATTCATTTAAAGAATAAAGGTTGACAAAAAACATTTCATTACTTTTTCTTGTGTTACTTTTTTTCTGAAAATCTAAATTTTCGAGCTTTTTTAAAAAAATTTTTATGAGTATTTGATTTGTATTTTTTTATAAAATGTGAAAAAAATAAAAAATCAAAAAAAATGCGAAATTCACTATAATTTGTGAATTATCGCACCTCTGTTTTGTTATTGATTATGAAATTGGGCATTGTAAAGCTTACGGTAATGACCATTTTTCGCCATTAATTGCCCATGTGTCCCTTCTTCAAGGATACCATTTTCACTCATTACAATAATTCTTGTCGCATGTTTAATGGTTGCTAAACGGTGAGCGATGATCAAAGTCGTGCGACCTTCTGCTAAAGAATTTAATGATTCTTGAATCACTTGTTCCGTTTCAGTATCTAGGGCAGAAGTTGCTTCATCTAAAATTAAGATTGGCGGATTCTTTAAGAACATACGAGCAATCGCCACACGTTGACGTTGTCCACCTGATAATTTTACTCCACGCTCTCCAATTACCGTATCCAATCCTTGACTCATTTGAGCAACGACTCCTTCTAAATGCGCCAATTTCACTGCTCGTAAAATGTCTTCTTCTGTCGCATCTAAATCGCCATAAGCGATATTTTCACGAATTGTTCCTGGGAACAAGAAAACATCTTGCTGAACCGTACCGATTTGGTGGCGTAAAGAAGTCAACGTCATATCTTGGATGTCAATGCCATCAATCGTAATTTGACCGCCCGTTACATCATAAAAACGTGGCAATAAATTACATAACGTGGTTTTTCCTGAACCACTTTGACCAACAAACGCCACCGTCTCTCCTGCTTGGATATCTAATGAAATATTTTCCAATACTTTTGTATCGTCAGCATATGCAAACGAAACATTTTTATACGAAATATCTCCGGTTAAATGCCCAACAGGTTGCGCCCCTGGTTTGTCTTTAATCAAAGGTTCTTTATCTAACTCTTCAGTTAACCGTTTGAAACCAGCAATTCCTTTAGGATAGCTTTCAATCATAATATTTACTTTTTCAATTGGACGTACAAACACATTGGATAATAAGATAAAGCCAACAAATTGACCATTTGTTAATTCACCTTGAATCGTATAATAGGCACCAAAAATTAAAGCAAATAAATTAATCAAACGAATCATCAAATAATTGTAGGCAGAACTAATCCCCATTACTTTATAAAATACAATTTTTGACCGACGATATAATTCACTTAGTCCATTGAAACGTGCTGCTTCATAATCTTCTTTAGCAAATGATTGCGTCACACGAATACCACTAACTGCCGCTTCAACACCTGAATTAAATTCACCCAAATTATCATAAATATCTGTATTGACTTGAGTCATCTTTTTATTAAAGAACACCAAAGCAATCGTAATTAATGGAATTAAAGCAAATGTCGCAAGTGCTAAGCCTACATGCATTTGCATCATTAAAATAAATGATCCTACTAACGTCATTATTGTGATAAAAACATCTTCTGGACCATGATGGGCTACTTCAGAAATTTCAAACAAATCGGTCGTTAACCGACTGATGACCTTCCCAGTTTTTTGGTTATCATAATACTCAAATGATTGCTTTTGCAGATGACCAAATAATTCTCGACGCATATCTGTTTCTATATTAACACCGAGTTTATGCCCATAATAGACAACAATGTATTGCAAAATCGTATTGACAATATAAAAAAGCAAGAGACCTAAACACGCCCAAATGACATAACGAAAATTATTTTGTGGCATGATTTTATCAATCACTTGATTTACTGCCACTGGAAAAGCTAACTCTAATAATCCCGCCAAAACAGCACAACAAAAATCCAATAAAAATAACGACTTATACGGTCGGTAATAACTAAAAAATCTTTTTAACATGTAATTCCTCCTTTCACATAAAATCAATTATAGAGAAACCACTGAATAAAAGCAAAAAGACAAACTCAAAAAAAACAAGTGTTTGGAAAGGTTTTTCATAAAATCTTTCCAAACACTGATTTAAGTAAGACGTAATTGTGCAATTTCTTGACGATACTTTTCTTCTGCCAAGGGGTGTTGCTCCTTAGGAAATGGCAATGGGTTGCCTTCAATAGCACTTTTCAACTGAGGAAGAACTAAAGACCACCCCGCAATGTCACGATGCCATGCTGGAAATTCTGGTGGTAACTTTTCACTAAATTTTAAAAGGGTTCCTTGTTCTTCATTTATCTCAAAACAGACTTCGCCACTCGCCCATTGGAAGGCTAATTTTTTACCTGACTCAAATGCAATAATTGGCATCGTTAAGGTTTCATTGGGCAAAATAAATTTCAGATACCCCGTTTCCGACAGTTCACCTATTTGAATTTCAGTAAACCATAAGGACAATCGTTCATCGGTCGTTAAAAAAGCCCATACACTTTCTTTATCTGCCTCAATCTCTAACCAAAAATCCACATAAAGTGTCTCATCGACGATTTTTAATTGTTCATTCATTTGTTTGCCCCTTTTCTAAAAAAAGCAACGCGCGTTAGTTATGAGTTACATCCAACTGATAAATCACATTATCACTGAATTATTTTCCACCAGTTGATAAATAGTTTTGTAAAGATTCAGCTAGGTTACGAACATTGCGTGTTTGTACGTAAACAGTTCCTGAACCGTTAAATTCATTTACAATTCCTTCTCCTGAAGTAAAACCAAACATTCCAGAAGCGATACGAATGTTATAATCCAAATCAGCAGACCAAGCTAAGACATGTTCATTGTCTACAGTCAACGGCTTGCCAGGTTCAACCGTTAATTCTACTATATCGCCAAAACTTGAAATTAATAAATCACCTGTCCCAGATGTTTCCATAACGAATAAACCGCCTGTTCCCGCAAAAATTGCTTTGCCCACATCTTGGCGTACCATATTGTAATGAACAGATGAATCAGAAGCTAAATAGGCACCTGTATTCAAACGATATTGTGTCACGCCAATGGTTAGTTTTTCAATTTTTCCGATATTACTCGGTGCCACAGCAAGTTCCGCTCCGTTTCCAGTTGCAGTTGCTTCAGTGATAAACATTGATTCTCCTGAAGTAATCGAACGACCAATTGCAGACATCAATCCACCCAAACC